>JAHHTY010000051.1 GCA_020024325.1 Negativibacillus sp. | reverse complement strand
TATCATCCTATCAAGGGGCTTTTTTGTGCTGTCCGTACAAACTGGGGCAGTTCAACTTTTTTAGTTTCCGAGGCTTCTTATTTATAGATAAAATTTTAAAGGTATAATTTTTGATTATCGCAATCTGCCGTTAGAGTGACGACCGGATGTATTTTTTTGCACGAAATGTCCAATGGCAACACCGATAAAAGCAACCAGGATGTAAACAACAATAAACGGCCAAAATCCAATGCTGTAAAAAAGGAAGATGGATGGCAGAAACAAGAAACCTACCATGACAGGATAGTATAGTTGCAGTCCGTTTTTTCTTCCGCACACAATGCCGCATCCCAGACAAAGAATCGGAAAGATAATAAATAAAGAAAAGCTGGTGAATGCTAAAATTCCATCTCTTCCAAAAGGAATTCCGATGATTGGAACAGCAAGAAAAGCAGTCAAGGTAATGATACAGCAATCAACTAAAGTTTTTGGATTTTTCATAAAAACTCCCTCATTTCTAAAAGTCCTTATCAGTATAGCATATCGTTGGAAAGGTTGCAATCATCGGCATATTCACATAATTCGTTTCATAACATTGTGTAGAGAAACAAAACTCTGACAAGGCACCATGTGCGCAGGCAGACGGAAACGAACCAACCGCTGCCCAAGACAGAAAGAGAGGTTACAAAGTATGGATTGCAATGAAACAAGGCAGGCAGTGTGTGTCAATGAAACAGTGTTCGATTCTACTGTGGAAATTCCGTTGGAGGCGGATTTGATGCTGCCGGATTACTGCCCCGATATTGTAAAAATTTTAAAATGCACCCTCCACCCTTGTATAAAATCATCCACCACACAAGGACGACAGCTTACCATAGAAGGAGTTTGCAGTATGACGGTGTTATATCTTGGTGAAGATAACACCGGAGGAGAGCTGAGATTGCGCAGTATTGACTGTAAGCTTCCATACAGCAAGAGCGTGGACTTAAAAAATGAAGTACAGCAAGCAATCGTATTTATTGGAAATGACTCTTCATATTGTAATTGTCGTGCTGTCAGCAAAAGGCGAATAGAGCTGAAGGCTGCTGTCGGACATAAGATTTGTGCGGTCAGCTCGGGAGAGCAGCAAGTAGTCACTGATGCTGCAGAGGATACCCAAAATCCGCTGGGAATCCAACTTAGAAAAAAGGTAATGGAACAAAATACATTTGTGACACAGGTGTGGGAGATGTTGGACATTCGGGAAGAATTGGAACTCTCCGCCGGCAAACCAGCAATCCGAAATGTAATTTGCTCTCGTGTTTGTGCTGTTATATTGGATCACAAGTTAATTTCAGGCAAGATTATCACCAAAGGTGAGCTGAGAATATCCGCTTTATACTGTGTAGATGATAATGATGAAAAAGCAGGCAAAACAGAACAGATGGATTTTGTTTTGCCTATCAGTGGAGTGATTGATGCAGCAGGGGCAGATGACAGCTGCATTTGCTCGGCAAATTATGAAGTATGTGAATATGAATTGATTCCGAAGGCAGATCAGGATGGAGAAAATACCATTCTGGAGCTTCGGGCACAGGTGATGGCTACCGCTCAGGTGTGCCGCAAACAACAGTTGCTGCTGGCGGATGATTGTTATTCTACCAGATATGCCTGCGAAGGACACAAGAAAAGTATGAATTTTTTAAGTTTGTTAGATGCAGTGGATCATCGCTGTATGTATAAAGGTGAAGTGGAGCTGCCTGAAGGTGTAGATCATATTATTACAGGCTGGGCAGATGCACAACAATGCCCGGTACGCTTTTCCACAGAAAATGGAGAATGTCGGGCTATTGTTCAGATTCACATCAATCTTTGTTTGCTTGCAGAAGACACAGATGGAAGTGTCCGTTTTTATGATAAAACAGAACAGATGGAATGTAGTTTCCCGGTTCAGGCGGGAGAGGAGTCAACTTCTTTGCTATTCTGCCCACAAGCCAGTGTAATTGGATTCGATTATAACCGCAACGGTTCAGCGGTACAGCTGCGTTGTGAAGTGCAGCTTAAAGGCTGCATTTGCAAGCTTACACGATGCAATGTAATGGAAGAAATTTCTGTTGACCAAAATAAACCAATCCAAAGAGAAGACGATTGTTCATTGACCATCTATTATGCAGATGCAGGTGAAAATCTGTGGGAGATTGCAAAACGTTACCACACAGGAATGCAGGCAGTGATGGAAGCAAACTCACAGGTGCAACTGGATGAAGATTCCGGCGTTTCCAAAAGAGAGATGCTGCTGATTCCGATTTTATCCAACTGATTTGTACGTTTTAGATTAAGACAAAAGAAAAAGGAGTGACGGCAGAATGGAGAGCCGCAATATTTATACTGATATTGCCCAACGTACCGGTGGGGATATTTATATCGGAGTTGTAGGACCGGTACGTACCGGAAAATCGACTTTCATTAAAAAATTTATGGAAAACTTGGTGATTCCAAACATTGAAAGCGAATATTTTAAGGAACGTGCAATCGACGAGCTGCCACAGTCCGCAGCAGGCAAAACAATCATGACAACCGAGCCGAAATTTATCCCGGAAGAAGCTGTAAACATCGAGCTGGAACATAATGCCAGACTGAATGTCAGAATGATTGACTGTGTAGGATATATTGTCCCAAGCTCACTGGGATATGTGGAAAATGAACAGCCTCGTATGGTTATGACACCATGGTTCGATGAGGAAATCCCATTTAACATGGCAGCAGAGATAGGAACCCAAAAAGTTATTCAAGAACATTCCACCATAGGATTGGTTGTCACATCAGATGGTTCTATCAGCGATATTCCAAGAGAAGAATATGAGGAAGCTGAAGAGCGCGTTATTCAGGAGCTTCAGGAATTGGAGAAGCCCTTTGCAGTGCTTTTAAACTGTCAGCAGCCGATGGGAACACAGGCTAGAGAGCTTTCCGAACAGATGCAGGAAAAATATGGTGTACCGGTTCTTGCCGTAAACTGTCTGGAACTTTCCGAAAGTGATATTCGTCGAATTTTATCCAATGTTTTGCTTGAGTTTCCAATCAAGGAGATTAAGGTCAATCTTCCCAAATGGATACTTTCTCTTGAAAAGGGACATTGGCTAAAAGAGGCATTGTATCAAACAATTTGCGAATCATGCAGCCAGGTGGACCGTATCAGTCATGTTCAGGCGCATCTTCCACAATTGGAAGAATGTGAATATCTCTCCCATGCACAGGTAAGTGGAATGGATTTAGGGCATGGAAAAGTTATGCTGAATCTTTCGGTAAAACCGAACCTGTTTTATGACATCCTCAGTGAAGCATCCGGTCTGGAGATTAGTGGGGAAGAGGGGCTTCTTCCTTGTCTGTGTAATCTGGCACAGATTAAAAAGGAGTATGACAAGGTGAAAGGAGCCTTGGAAGAGGTGGCTGCAACCGGATATGGAATTGTTATGCCGTCACTGGAAGAGTTAAGTCTTGAGGAACCACAGATTGTAAAACAAGGAGGACGCTATGGCGTTCGCCTAAAAGCATCCGCTCCATCAATTCATATTGAGTGTATCAAAAAGAAGTGTGAAATTTTCAGAATACATAGATGGAATGCAGAAAACTTTTTCTTGATTGATAGTTTTGTTTTCGGTTATGTAACAAGATTGTTTTCTTCCGAATGCTTCTTTAATTTATAGTATGCGTTTTTTATATAGATTATGACTATCTGATGATCAAAAGTAAAATCAGAAAAGACCGCAAATATCCTTTTAGAGTATTCTGTCTTTAAATATTTTGAAATTTCTTACGAAATTCTCTGGGGGAAAATTGCGTGGATTTGCGAAAGACCGTAGCAAAATAAGATGCGGAGGTATAACCACACTGCTGTGCTACCTGCTCAAGCGGCTGCTGGGAGTGAATCAGCAGATGTTTTGCTTGAGATATTCTGCTTTCTGTTACATATTCGGAAAAACCCTGTTTCAGATGTTCTTGAAATAGCTGAGATAAATGGCATCGACTAATAAATACATGACGGGACACGGTATCAAGGCTCAAATTCTCATCTAAGTGCTCCTGAATATATTGACACGCTTGGGTTACATGGGGATTCATGCAGATAGCCGATGTATACGCTTTGTAATAGGAAAAACAAATTTTCATAGCTAAAGGTACAATTTCGGTTTGTGCAGTATGGGGATGAGTTTCGGGAAAATTGTTGTAACACACATTACTTAAAGATAGATGGGAGATGTGTAAATAATAATAATACAAAGATTTATTCAAAGAGGATAGAAAAATTCGCTGATTTAACAGCAAATTATCATCCGGCAGAGATAAAAGAAGTTCCTCTTTTTCGTGTAAAATTTCTTCTGCTTTTGCTATTTCTCCATTGTACAAAACCTTGCAAATGTCGGTATGATTGTAGAATAATTCTAAAATATTTTGATCCATAATCGCCCTTCCTTTTATAAAAAACCAAATATTTTGAAAATACAGCCAAAGATTTTGCATATTTTCAAAAGAAAAGTATGCTATAATAGGCTACGGCAACGAGTTAGCTGAAGCAAACTCAAGAATAATTATAATTTATCAAAAGCTCCTTGTCAATGTTTGGTACAAGAGAAAGGCAGGAAGGCAATGAGAAAAATAGCAATTTATGGAAAAGGTGGTATTGGAAAATCCACCACCACTTCCAATTTATCTGCCGCACTGGCACAACAGGGATATAAAGTCATGCAGATTGGGTGTGACCCGAAAGCAGATTCCACAAAGACCATTATGGGCGGCAAAAGAATTCCAACCGTATTGGAACAGTTGAAAGCAAAAGGCGATGATCTGCAACTTTCCGATATTGTATTCACAGGTTTTGGTGGAGTGCTGTGCGTGGAATCAGGAGGACCGACACCGGGAATCGGTTGTGCCGGAAGAGGAATTATATCTGCCTTTGAGAAACTAGAAGAATTAAATGCGTTTGGGGTACATCAACCTGATATCGTTATTTATGACGTTTTGGGAGATGTGGTTTGCGGCGGTTTTGCCATGCCAATCCGTGAAGGTTACGCAAAAGAGGTGTTCATTGTTTCATCCGGTGAGATGATGTCATTATATGCCGCAAACAATATTGCACAGGCAATCCGTAACTTTGGAAAAAGAGGATATGCAAAACTGGGTGGATTGATTCTCAATGCAAAAAATATTGAAAACGAACAGCAGATTGTTCAGCAGGCAGTTGAGGAGATTGGAACCCAGGTTATTCAGTATGTGCCGCGTTCTGCCGATATTCAAGCAGCAGAAGCAGGCGGAGGTACTGTGTTTGAGGAATTGAAAGAGTCACCAATGCATTCGGTATATCAAAGTCTTGCAAACCGAATTTTGGAATTGACCTGTGATGTTCCGATGGAGGAAGAAATGGTATTTTAGTAGCGAAAGGAGTTTATCATATGAAAAAATTTATAACCTTATGCCTTGCAGTAGCATTATCTGTTAGCTTCATGACAGCTTGTTCTTCGCAAGGCGATGGTAATAAAGAAAAATCTTCTGAAGTGACGGCTGTAAAATCAGAGGAAAGTCAGCAAGAAAAATTTGCAATTTTATACCCAAGCTATATGCAGGAAAAAGAGGGGGAGGAACTGGTTTTAGAGCAAAAGCCGGAAAAAATTATTTCTCTTTCAAACTCTGCACTGCAAATTTTAATTAAATGCGGTATTAAGCCGATTGCGGTAACAAAGCCACATAAAACAATAGACTATCCTGATTGGGTAAAGGAATTACCGGTGATTTCCACAGGAATGGATTCTTTGGATACCGAAATGGTTATTTCCATGATGCCCGATTTGGTTATTATGGGTTCTCATCTGAAAGAAGATTTTGGACAGCAATTAAAAGATGCGGGAATTCCGGTTTATTACACTAGCGAAGGTCCGTCAATTACTTATCAGGAAGTAAAGGAAGAAGCCATTACATTAACAAAATCTTTTGGCACACCAGAGCAGGTTAAACAGGTAGAGGACGACTTTAAACAAGTAGAAGAAAGGGCTGCCGAATATAAAAAATCGGTACCTTCTAAAAAAATGATGATTTTGTTTGGAGCACCACCAGCCTATCAGCAGACCTCCAAAGGATATTTAGGCAGCATTTTGTCTATGTTGCCGTTTGAAAATCTGACTGACAAGACCATTGATCCTGATAACAGAACTGCTCCGTTGGATTTGGAATCATTGGTAAACATCAATCCGGAAGTTTTGTTTGCAATTTCCCCAACAGCTCCGACAGCAGATACAATAAAACAAGTATATCTGGAGGAATTTGAGAAAAATCCTAAAATTTGGGATAATTTGCAGGCTGTAAAAAACAATCGTTTAATTTGGCTATCCAACGAATATGTAACCTCTAAAGGCATCCACATTATCGACAGCATTAACAGTTTGATTGATATGCTGGAAGAAACTTTTGATGAATAAGAAAGGAAGAAGATACAATGAAAAAATTTCTGGCAATTTTATTAACAGCGTGTATTTCTCTGACAGCTTTTGCAGGCTGTGCAGAACAGAAAACAGAAGGCTCGAATGAAAAAGAAGCAAATTCTTCTGCTACAACAACCGCTCAGGAAGAGAAAGATGAAAAAGTTGAGGCAGAAAAAACAGGAGTAACAATTCCATATCCATCTAATATGCAGGAAAAAGGGTATGCAGAGTCCTTGAGCTTAAATGAAGAGCCAAAACGTGTGGTAGTTATGTCAAAAGCTCCTGTTCTGGTTTTGCACGAGTTAGGTGTAAAGATGATTGCTGTTCCGGAGAGCGGCGTGATATCATGGCCGGAAGATTTAGCATCCACAGAAAAGCTGAATGTATCAATGAATTCTAATTTTGATATTGAAACAGTAATAGCACTCGAACCGGATTTGGTAATTATGGGATATACTTCTCAGGAAACTTATGGTAAATCATTGGACGATGCAAATATTCCTGTATATTATGTAGATGCAGGTCACACTGTTCCTTATGAATCGGTAAAAGCACAGACTCAGGCTTTGGTTGATGCATTTGCAAAAGATAAAGAATCAGCAGATTCCATTATGGGTCGTTTTACAAAATTAGAGGAACGACTGGATGGTCTAAGAGCTGATTATCAAGGAAAAAGCGTAATGGTACTTCAGTCCTCCCCTCCAAACCACTATATCCAGACCGAAAAAGGAACACTTGCATCCATGGCTGCAATGATGGGCTTTGATAACGTATACAAAAATGACGAATCTTCGATGGTACAGTTGGATTTAGAAAGTGCATTAAGCTATAACCCGGACCTTGTACTTTGTGTAGGCGGAAGCAAGAAAGCAGAAGAACATCAGAAATTGATGGAAGAAGATTTCGCAAAAAATCCAGCTTATTGGAACAGCATCCCGGCTATTGCAAATGGAAATATTCTGTATTTCCCTGCTGATTATATTGCAAGTACCGGAATTGGTGTTATAGATAATATGAACAATTTTATTGATACTATTCAGGCGCATAATTTGGAGAAATAAAAATGAAGTCAGCGGAAAAAATTTCTTTGCTGCGAGTAAGCAGTGTTATGTTTGTTTTGTTGATTTTGCTGGGGATATGCAGTGCCATCTCCCTGGCGGTCGGCAGTGCAGGATATTCTATTCATGAGATTTTGAGTGCTTTATTTCAAGAAGAAAGTACTCCGATTAAAACAATTGTAGTTAATTTGAGATTGCCGAGAATTATCTTGGCAATTCTCATTGGAGCATCTTTGTCCGCCGCCGGAGCCTTGCTTCAATCGGTAATGCGGAATCCATTGGCTGACCCGGGCACTATCGGTGTTTCGGCAGGTGCAGGAACAGCAGCAACAACAATCTTGCTGATTTGCCCACATTTAACAGCTTCGGTACCTTTGTTTGCATTTGGAGGAGCTGCTTTAGCTTGTGTTTTAATTTATACGATGGCATGGAAAGGTGGGGTAGACCCCACACGTATCATTCTGTCAGGTGTTGCAATCAACTCTGTTTTGGGAGCATACAACTCGTTGCTTCAGCTTATGAATGCTGATAGTTTGGAAGGCGTTTTAGCGTTTATGAACGGAAGCCTTTCGGGACGCAGTTGGTATCAGGTGCGCATTGCACTTGTCTATGCTTCTATCGGGTTGCTGCTGGCATTTTTATGTATCAAAAATGCAAATGCGCTACAGCTGGGTGAGGAAATGGCAAAAAGCTTGGGCGTAAAGGTCAACGGCAGCCGCATTTTTTTATCGGGTGTAGCGGCATTTTTAGCGGCATCTACAGTATCCGTAGCAGGTATGATTGGATTTGTGGGTCTTGTTGTTCCGCATATCGCCAGACTCTTGGTTGGTTCTGACTATAAAGCAATGATGCCTGTCAGTGTGGTGTTAGGTTCTGTGGTGTTATTGACAGCAGATACAGTAGGACGAACCATTATACCCGGAATGGAAATTCCTGTTGGTATTGTTATGGCAGTTTGCGGTGGACCGTTCTTCCTGTATTTATTAAGAAAGAAGGGAAAAGTCAGTGGAAATTAGTGCCAATAATCTGGAAATCGGCTACGGAGAGTATATTGCTGTCCGCGATATGAATATTCAGGTAAAAAAAGGAGAAATTACCACGATTGTTGGACCGAATGGTTCGGGAAAATCTACTGTGCTCAAAGCCTTAACTCGTCTTTTAAAATGCCGCAAAGGAACAATTTGCTTAAATAATCAAAATCTAAAAGAATTTGAGTCCAAGGAATTTGCAAAACATGTAGGCGTTCTTCCCCAACGGCATAGCGCACCACCGGATTTTAAGGTAAAAGATTTGGTAGGATATGGTCGCATGCCGTATCAAAAGTGGTATAATAAAAATAATGAAGAAGACGAAAAAGTAATTAACTGGGCATTGGAAGTAACAGGAACATGGTCTTTGCGTGACAAGTCAATTAATGAATGTTCTGGCGGAGAGTCTCAGCGTGTTTGGATAGCAACAGTGTTGACACAAAAACCGGAGATTTTGTTTTTGGACGAACCTACCACTTATTTGGATATCTCACATCAATTAGAAACCATGCAGTTGGTACGCAAGCTCAATCGTGAATCTGGAATCGGTGTGGTAATGGTGCTGCACGATCTGGGTCAGGCTTTGGAGGTAAGTGACCGAATTGTTGTGATGAAAGACGGTAGAAAATATTGTGAAGGAACTCCAAACGAAGTAATTACCAGTCGCATGATGAAAGAAGTATATGATGTTGATTGTGAAATTTTAAATGTTGCCGGACGTTCTAAGCCGTTAATTGCCTATAAGGAAATTGTGTAAGAAAGGATATAGAGATCATGATGGATGGAAATCAAATACTTTCCAGCTTAGAAAAACTGCGAAACATCAATTCCTCTAAAGATATTCCGCAGTTGACCCATGCAATGTTTCCCGGAACACATTGCCCTTTGATGGGAGCGGCTATGGCGGTGCGTGGAATCCAGAATGCAGTTCTCCTGGTAATTGGAACAGATGAATGTGCTTACTATACAAAACACATGACCCTACATTCTGACGACTTTGGAGGAATGGGCGGTCGCTGTGTGTCAGCCGTTTTGGATACTCGTGACATTACATTTGGTTGTAAAGAAAAATTAGATTCAGCAGTATCCGAATTGATGGAAGAGTATAATCCACCGGCAGTTTTTTTAGTAACGACCTGTGTTGTAGAAATTATCGGGGATGATATGGATTCTTTGGCAGAAGGATACAGTAAGCAATACTCTATTCCGTTTTTATCAGTACATACAGAACATTTTAAATGTGAAAATCATCTGCCTGGATTGGAAAGAACCATCAGCGCTTGTTTGAATATGATGAAACCATCTCCTTCGGAAGGAACGGTTAATATTCTGGGACAAAGGATGGGTAAGTTTGAAGAAACCGAACTTGCTCAAATGCTCAGAGAAAATGGGATAAAGATTGGTATGCAGCTGCCTTGCGGATGTACTGTGGACGAAATTGTCAAAGCACCGTCAGCAAGGGTAAATATTGTGCTGAACAATATTGCATTGCCTCTGGCTAAAAAGATGAAAGAAACTTTTAACATACCATATGTACTGTTTGAAAAGTTTACAGACCCGGAAAATATCCTGAAAGCGTATCAACATCTATTTGAGATTTTAGAAAAACCATTCCCGGAAATCTTGATGCAGAAATATCAGCAAGCTCAGGAATCTGTCCTTAAAACACAGAATCAACTTCAGGGTGTACCTTATATTTATGGAAATACCCCATTTGACTGTATGGAATTTAATGCCTTTTTGGTAAAATTGGGAATGGTACCACAAATTATACAAACAGCAAGTGTAGATATGGACAACCAATATCTAAACTATATTCTCGATTCGGCTGATCCGTATGTTGCAAAAACAGCAAATATTGCACCATTACAGTATGTATATGATGTATTGCATCCTCATCTTTATTTAGGTCATGAATATGCACCGAGATTAAGGAAAAAAGGTATGGCTGTGGTTCGGAGCGATTCAGCTTCTTCCATGCTTGGGTTTGAGATTACCGATTTTATTACTAAAGAATTGGTGAGAGCTGCCCATGAAGCACATCAATATCAAAAAGAGGAGGGATTGGCATGAGTTTAACTCGCTTTTTGCCAACACCATCAGACCGTATGGGAATCCTGTGGAGTTTATTGGCGATGGATGGCTGCGTTGTACTGGAATATGGACCGGCAGGAACAACTCATTTCAGCATGGGGCTGTTTCAAGAGTTGGGAGAAAGCCAGCAGAATCGCCTTTTTACTACCCATATGAGCGAAGATGATGTTGTTATGGGCGATGTTACAAGATTGGAAAAAGCAATCTTGGAAGTTGACCGTAACTTTGCTCCTAAGGTAATTTTTGTGGTTGCATCTTCGGTAGCAGCCGTAATCGGAACAGATATTAAGGGTGTTTGCAGTTATATGCAAGAGTCGGTACAGGCAAGACTGATTGCTTTTGAGCAGGGAGGATTCCGTGGAGATTACTCTATAGGATTAGTGGAAACCTATAAACTGCTTGTACAGGAATTACCAATCGAAGATCCAAAACCTCAGCCGGATACAGTTAATCTTTTGGGGTTTTCTATGGGGTCCTATCGTGCATCATCCGATTATCGGGAACTGGAAACTCTTCTCGAACAAGGATTTGGATTAAAAATCGGGGCTTGTTTGTCTGGAGAAACCAGCGTAGAAGCAATTGAACAGATGGGCGGAGCAGCACTGAATCTGGTACTTCGAGAAGAAGGTATTGCGGCGGCAAAAATTCTTCATTCAAAGTTTAAAACACCTATGGTAGCAGGTTCCCCTTATGGATATCAGGGAACTTTGGATTGGCTGCATAATATCGGAGAAAAATTGGGACGCACATTGAATTCGGAATTAGAAGCAGAGCTAAAGGAACGAATCAGAGATACAGCGCAGTATGCTATCTCACTTAGAATGTTAAGAGAAGATACAGCGTCAGCAACTTTGGTTGGAGAATACCGTGCAATATTGGGAATTGGCAAATTTTTAGAGCAGCTGGGATTTCATATCGAAAATCAGCTTTGTATGCACACACTGCGAGCAATTCCAAACCCTGACCCAAACGTGCAGTTTTGTACATCAGAGAAGCAACGTCTTGATATTTTGAAAGGGATTCATAAACAAATGATTTTAGCAGATGACCCGTCAATCAGTGTATGCTCACCTGATAATATTTGTTTAAGAATCAGTATGCCTGTGGTCTATGGAGCACAGATAGCAAAACATCTGCCACTGATGGGTATAAGAGGTGCAGATTTCTTGTTAGAGTGGGTAGAAAGATATATCCAAACATTAAAATAAGGAGGTTATCTTATGAAAGTACAGGTAGTATTTTCCAGTTTAAGCGGTTGCACAAAAAAAGTTGCACAGGGAATTTTTGATTCCTTGGAAGGTGTGGAAAAATCAATACATGATCTAAAGGATGGAGCTCCAAAGTTAGATGGAGATATCATTTTGCTGGGCTACTGGGTGGATAGAGGCGGTCCAAATGAAGAAATGAAAGAACTGCTTTCTCAAATCAAAGAAAAAGCAGTCGGACTTTTCTGTACCTTGGGTTATTATGCAGATTCCGAGCACGCACAAAAATCAATTTCAGCAGGTGTTAATATGGTAAATGAAAATAACACCGTAATTGGAAGCTATGTTTGCAATGGTACCTTGTCTCCCGATATGATTGCTAAGTTTAGACAGGCAGGAGGCGCAGGTCCACACGCAGCAACACCTGAAAAAGAAATTCGTTGGAAAATTATGGAATCTCATCCTACACAGGCAGAGATTGCTTTGGCAGCAGAACGTTTTAATGAAAGAGTAGAACTATATAAACAATTTAAGGAACAGGGATTGAAATTTACATCCATTCAGTAATTCCTTTAAGAAACGAATAATCATCAAAACCTTTCTCATATAATAAATCCCCCACCTAACAGATGACGATAATCTGTTGAGTGGGGGATTTATTATATAAAAATTAGATATATGATGAAAATGTGAAGACTTGATTGTGATTTTAAATACCGATTGACCTTCCGGTCTTTGCGGTTGTGTTGATACTCTGCATCGTACTGTCGTTCTCCGGGTGTCAGACACCGCAAAGTAATATGGAAGCGACCCCGGATGAAATTCAAAATCTGGAAAAGCTCTGTAAGGTGTGGGGATATACTAAATATAATCACCCGGCATTTCTTTTTGGAACAAAAGATTGGGATGAAGAACTGTTAAACTTGATTCCAACGGTATCCACAGCAAAAAAGAGCAAGTCAATAAAATTCTTCATAAGTGGTTTATATCTTTGGGAGAAATTGATTATATTAAACAACTGACCTAAACAATATGGCATCATAATTTTACCGCATCATTTTTAGACATGGTTTACTTTCTTGTATTAGAGATATGTAAACCATGTCTTTTTATATTTTTTATTATTGATGAAGTGCGGGAAGAAACCTCATATTAGAGGAAATCTGATCATATAGATAGGGTGAAGTGAAATTATATAGAAAGGGTTTGATATTGTGATTATAGAAGATAGTAGAATTTTAGAGTGTGTAAACCAAGAAAAGATGAAAGCGCTTGAACGGGAAATTATGCTGTTTGTTAACCAAAAATTATATGAAAAAGGGCATATCACAGAAGAAATGTACCATAAAGCAAAAGATGAATTTCTGAGATAAATTTTAGTCTGACAGACCAGCAAATCTTCCATAAAAACATGATACCCCAAAAGATAGGAGGAAAGAAAATGGTACGGGAAAACGGTACGATGGATTTATATGAGATTAGAAATGCTTTAAATCAGGGCAAATCAATTTTCGATTTAAAATTGAAGGTAACATATTACGCAAGAGTTTCCACCGAGAAGGATGAGCAATTACATTCTTTGAAAGCACAGGTAGATTATTATCGGGATTTTATCGCCGCAAACAAAAATTGGACTTTTGTTGAAGGGTATATTGATGAAGGAATCAGTGGGACAAGCGTTTTAAAAAGAGAAAGTTTTTTGCAGATGATGGATGATGCAAAATTACATAAATTTGATTTTATCATTACAAAAGAAATCTCTCGATTTTCCAGAAATACAGTGGATAGCATACAATATACCCAGCAATTATTAAGTTATGGAATTGGGGTGTTTTTTCAGTCAGATAATATTAACACTTTGCTGCCGGATTCAGAATTGCGGCTTACTATTATGTCCTCTATTGCACAGGATGAGGTAAGAAAATTATCTGAACGAGTGAAATTTGGGTTTAAACGTGCGATTGAAAAAGGGGTTGTTTTGGGAAATAATTCACTTTGGGGATATTCTAAAGACAACGGAAAACTGGTGGTTGTAGAAAAAGAGGCAGAAATCATCCGAAAAATTTTTGAAATGTATGCCACTCAAAGAAAAGGAATCAGAAGCATTTGTGAACAACTGACAAAAGAAGGATACAAAAACTCTAACGGAAATTCATTTTCATTTTCTACGGTTAGAAATATTTTGATGAATCCAAAATATAAAGGATTTTACTGCGGGGGAAAAACACATAAAACGGATTATAAATTAAATGATATTAAGCACCTAGACAAAGAAGAGTGGGTTTTATATAAGGATGAAACGGGAGAAGTGGTTCCGTCAATTGTTTCGGAAGAATTATGGAATAAAGCAAACCAACTTTTGCAAAAACGACGGGCAAAAATGATGTCCGAAAACAGAGTAAGCTACCAAAATAAATATAAATATTCGGGAAAAATCATTTGCATGGAGCATCATCTTCCCTATCATCGCTCGTGTTATCATTATAAATCGGGAGATAAAGAAGTTTGGCAATGTAGAGAATATATTAGTAAAGGCAGAGCAGGCTGCAAATCACCTATTCTGTATACGACAGAACTGGATGAGATTATGAAGCATATTACAAAACTATTAAGATTAAATAAAACGGAGATTATGCAAAAAATGATTTCTGTCTATAAAAAAATCGGAGAAGCATCTAATATAAAAAATGACATTACCAAACTTCAGACAGAAATGCAGATGATTCTAAGACGAAAAGATAAAATACTTGATTTAAATATCGCAGATAAACTGAGCGATGAAGAATTTCAGCAAAGGAACAAACAGTATAACAAGGAACTTGATAAAATAAAAAACCAGTTGAAAGAATATCAGGAACAACAAAGTAAAAGTGAAGAGCTTTCAAGATCAATCGAAACTCTCCGGAAAGTAATTACCAAAGAACTTGATTTTGATGATGGATTGGATCATTCAATTATAGAAGATTTGGTGGATAGAATAGAAGTGAACACAACAGAAAATGAAAAGCAGATTGATTTAAAGGTGTTTTTAAAAATCTTCCCAAAAGAAGAGTTTTTTTTGTTTTCACTGAAACGGGAAAAAGGAAAGACATCTGTTTGTTACAACCAATTCATATGCTTCGAGCCGATATCACGACCGAAGTCAGCCCAATTGTCGGAAGTGAAAAACAGTCAGAAGAACTTGTAATGAGCTTGCTCCAAGAATTTGAGGATGACCCCAAGAAAATTTGGGAAAGTAATATTTTTGGAAAATCTCTTCATGAATTGGTCAACGAAGGACTGCATAATAAATTATATCGTTTGCCGGCAGATGCTCGCATTAGGATGCAGGAAACCATTGAGCGCATGATTAACGAAGGCTGTAATGGCTTGATCTGTATTATCCTATAAAAAATATAAAGAAAATTAAGCATTCAAAAAAGCCTGATTCCATGCATCATATGGAATGATTGTCCAGATATATAATAAATTTTCTTTGTGTAGATTGCAATAAGTTTTAGCAGGGGTGACACTGTGTAGGTGGTGTCATTCCTGTTTTTTTAGTTTAACAAGCTTGTAATCGTAGAAGTAGGTAGATTGGTAAATCTTTTCCTTTGTCTTGACAAGTATTACGGTTAGTGATATATTTATTACAGTAACCGTAATAAGGAGGTTGAAACCA
>JAHHTY010000050.1 GCA_020024325.1 Negativibacillus sp. | reverse complement strand
TGCTTACTTTTTCTTTTGAGTAAAGAAAAAGTAAGTTAGAAGGATTTAATTTTTTCATCATTAAGACGTTTTATAATTTCAACAGCCAGCTTAACACTGTTCTCATAGTCAGCAACACAAGCAAAACCATGATGAGAATGAATGTAGCGAACAGGTACACCAATAACAATAACAGGCACACCGCCGTTAGACATATGGATTGGTCCACCGTTTGTGCCGCCGCCAGAACGTACAGACTCCTGAACAGGAATTCCCAGCTCTTTGCCAAGTTCTAAGGCAAAACGCTGAAAGCGCGGATTTGTTACCATACAGCGGTCGAAATGACGGAGCATTGGTCCTTTCTTCATCGCTGTTTGAATGAAATAGTCCGGATTAAAGGTGTCATCAGCAGGACAGCCTTCAAAGCAGATTGCAATGTTAGGTTTTACAACATCACGGGTGACGAATGCACCACGTTCGCCGATTTCTTCCTGAGAAGAAAGAACACCGACACAATCAACATCAAGCTTTTGACCTTTTAGGGCTTTGAGTGTATCCAAAACAGCAGCGCAGCCAAGGCGGTTGTCAAAGGCTTTACCAAGCATAACATCAGTTTTTTCATTATACTCGAAAGTAACATCAGGGACAACAGGAGCGCCAATATGAATGTTAAAAATTTCTTCTACCTCTTTTTTGGAAGTGGCCCCAATGTCAATGACCATATCAGAAATAGTCGGACAAGAATTTTTTTGTGCAGCAGATAAAAAGTGTACCGGTGTGCTTGCTACAATACCGGATACCCATTTGCCGTCATAAGTCTGTACTTTTACTTTGTGTGCTGGAATGGTATAGTCGGACCATCCGCCTAAAGGCAGGAAGCGCAGAGTACCGTTGTCTTTGATTGCCTGTATGATAAAACTAACCTCGTCACTGTGAGCATCAATCATAACAACAGGCTTGTTTCCGGTGTTTTCTGTTGGGTTGATGTAAACGTTCAGGTTGCAGTCATGTTTTACTGTACCTAACTTTTCCTCACAAGCATATTGTTCTGCAATCTCAACTACTTGATCTTCAAAGCCACATGCACCATATGCATTGGAGAGCGATTCAATCAATTTTAAAGAATTCATTTTATATAGCCTCCCAAATACTTTTTGTGTGAATTAAGATAGAAAAGATAAAATCTTTAGTGCAATTACTCTAAAAAGTAATGTAAACACTTCAATTATTGCAAACAGTATAGCACAATGAAGCAAAGAGTGCAAGATTGATAGAAAAATCATTTTAAAAGTAGTTTTAGAAGAAAAGTCAAAAAATCAAAGTCTATTTGTAATATATGATGAGTTTTTCAGGAATAAGATTGAGTGTAAGCTTATTGTATTTCTTTTTTCTAGCAAAAAGCATAAAAAACATCCAATATATTCTCCTTACAGAATAAATAAAAAGGTGGATTTTAATACAATGCGTGATTTTAAATAATTATATTATCACATACCAATAACACATTCAAAACTTTGGTAGAATACATCCTAAAATATGGGACTAAAAACTTTTTAAATTCTTCCTATTACACAGATAATTCAGAAGTTTTTTGGGTAAAGCAATGACTTTATTAGACCATATTACAACCTATTTATCAATGAATTTACAAATTGACCTTTTTTGAAATGAATTTTTGTAAGATCAGATTAGTGTGTTTGTTCAATTTATGCTCTATATAGTGCATGCGTCTACAAAATTATTTCTAAAGGTTATTACTCAATGGACAATAATTGAATAAACGTACTTCTTTCATTAGCTATACCAATCTAGAACACTTCTGAGAAGTGCTCATCATGCTGCTGCCCCATCTGTGCATCAGATGATACAACACTTACAATTTCGTTATTCAAGATAATATCCTGTCAAATATCCTGCAATGATGAAAATTGCAGCTCACAGTTGGATTTTCAGTCAAAAACAGTGTCATTTTCCAAAGTCCAAAAGTACCTTTATTTAGAACCTTCTGAGTCTTTGAGTGTTGAAAATATAAAATATTCCTCGTTTATACCATGTTAATTTCTTTGTAAATAAAAGCAGATTACCTTTTTAAGCTGATGATACAGAATTTTGGTGTAGGGTATATTGTTGTTTAGAAAACGGAGTGTTTCAGAACCAATGCAAAAAAGTTGTTGTGCTGCAAAGTTATTGATAGGTTTTTTTGGATTCAAGTGATAGATTGTTTCTTGTTTCTGTACACGCTGATGCTATGCAGCGGTTGTAATAAAATCATTGTTATTTGATTGATTTTATTTTGTCAAGGGCAGTATTGCAGCTTATTCTAGGATACGTCAAATTCATCTCTCTTTTCTTGTATTAAATTGAATTTTATTATTAAACTAAAGTGTATTTTGCATAATTGTAGTATAAAGAAATCGTTATAATAATGAAAAGCGATTGAGAGAGAAAGAAAGGAATTGACACATGATACAAATTATAATAATATAGAGGCAACGCTTTAGCATGTTTATATTTTAAGAGAGATTGGAAGTGTGAAAGAATGAAAGAAAAATTGAGCGCAACACAGATTTTATGTACTGCCTGTATGCTTTTTTCCATTTTCTTTGGTGCAGGAAACATGATTTTCCCACCAAGTTTGGGACAACAGGCAGGAACACAGGCACCGTTAGCACTACTGGGTTTTATTATTACAGATGCAGGTCTGGCAGTACTGGGAATTTTGGCAGTTGTACTTGCAGGAAACAGTATGAATGACTTGGTAGAAAAAGCTGGAAAAAAGGTTGGATTTTTCTTAACAGCAGCAATTTACCTATTGATTGGTCCTTTATTTGCTCTGCCGCGAACCGGTTCTGTTTCTTTTGAAATTGGAGTTGTTCCGTTTTTGTCGGAAAACAGTTCAAGATTTTTACCATTGCTCATTTATACCTCGATTTTCTTTGGGCTTACATTTCTGTTTTCTTTAAAACCGACAAAAATTATAGATATTGTGGGCAGAGTTATGAGCCCGATTTTGTTGCTTTCAATTTTTGTCATCTTTATCGCGGCGTTACTTAACCCACTGGGAGAAGTTGTTCATCCGGCAATGGAATATGCAAACGGTCCGTTTGTAGAAGGACTGCTTCAAGGCTACCTTGCATTAGATGGATTTGGTTCCCTGATATTTGCTATTATTATTATCGACATATTTCGGGATAAAGGTATCAAAGAACACAAAACCATTATCCACTATACAGTGCTGGTAGGCATTATTGCAGTGATTTTACTTTGCCTTGTTTATGGAGCACTTTGTATGGTGGGCGCACAGACTTCCGGTATGGAGCATTTTGCAAACGGAGGTGTGTTGCTGAATCATGCAGTTTATACGTTGTTTGGAAAATGGGGCAACGTGATTTTGGGTGTAGCAATGGTAATGGCTTGTTTGACCACTTCCATTGGACTGACAACATCATTTGGAGATTACTTTTCTCGTATGTTCCCAAAAGTTTCTTACCGAAAAATTATCGCTATTGTGTGTTTATTCACCTGGGCGATTGCAAATGTAGGTTTAGATATGCTGTTAAGTGTTGTTCTTCCGATTTTGGTAGTTCTTTATCCTCTGGTTACTGTGTTAGTCCTGCTTTCCTTTTTTGATCGTTTTTGGCATGGAAGAACAGAAGTTTACTTTTTGAGTATGCTGTTTGCCCTGTTCTTCTCCATTTTTGATGGATGCAAGACAGCAGGAATTGCTTTGGGCGGCTTAACCGAGTTTGTTATGCAGATGCCGCTGGCTTCGCTTGGAATTGGCTGGCTGTTGCCGGCGATTGTTGGTTTTTTGCTTGGTCTTAGTCCATTAGGGAGAAAGCTGGGACAAAAGATGAACAAAGTGTAGAATGAAAACTGAAAGCTAAGAACATATTTAAAAAGCTCCGACATACTGCACTTCAAAGTTGAAGTTCATCCTGTCGGAGCTTTTTACTGTTAATAAAATTTACAATATGTAAAAAGTTGTTGTGAATTTACAAAAACTGTCAAAAAAGAATGAGAGTTACGCCATCATTTTGTCTTCCATAGTCGCAATCACCCTTTAACTCTGGGCAGATTTCAATTGCTTTTCGACCATCAGCGGTGAAAGGAGTGAAATCTTCGCCACGAACAAAATGGCGAATCATACCGGAACGTTGACGCTCTGCACACAGTTTTAAACAGGCAGCTTTAATAGCACCTCCTTTGCCAGAGGAACCATAACCATGAATTATTTTTAAAGCACGGCATCGAGAGCATTTTGCCAAACGAATTTCTTGGCTAAGACGTACGGCTGCTTCGGAAGCCAATGGAAAATTTTTTTCAAGATTAACAGTTTTGCAAAGCAAAAAGAAACAACTCCTTTAGATTAAAAATTTATATCGAAGAAAATAAAACAGCATAAAAACTAAAGCAACAAGAAGGAATCAAAACAGCGGGAAGGATATGTCCGCATAGGGCAAAGATTGCACGGGCAAGCAGGGTGTGCAGCAACATAAGCCCTAAAAGAACAAGACAGAAGAATGCACAGGAACTGCCCAAAAAGATGGAAGCTATCAATGCCAGCAGTAAGAACGGCAGCAGAAAGGTGATATAAAAAGCAATACGAATAGAACAGCAAGCATCTTCCCGCAGCAGTTCGTCAACAGTAAGATAATAGCTTAAAATAAAGCCTGAACTTGCTGCAAGTAAAATTAGACGGGTCCATAACAGAGGATACAACTTCAGTAATCCGGATATATTCATCAAAATCCACAGGGACACAAAAAGAAGAGCAGAAAGAAAAATTGTGTACAACAGATTTTTTTTAGGAATCGCAACAGTTTGAAAGCTGGGAGAAATTTTGAAAGAAAATATCTTTGCAAATAATTTAGAGAATCCCCAGAAGGAGAATAAAAATCCGGCTAAAGAGAGAACAAAGGAATATGAGAGCGAGGCTGTTAAGGAATAGAGAACAACAGACAGCAGCAATGCAGAAAAACCGGACAAAAATAGTGTTCCGAACAGTTTTCCTTTTTTCTCTAAATGAAGGGCAGAGGGTAGACCATAGGAAATTTCGGGAGCATAATGGGGAGCCAACAAAACAGCAGAACTAAAGCAAACTAAGAGGAAAAATCCGATTGCCGAGATTAGAAAATTTTTGATGGTGGGAGCAAAAGAGATATTGAGTGCTGTTTTGTCAGAGATCTGATTTAAAAAAGATGAAATCTCATTCATTGTATCAAGTTGTGTCGGAACCAATGAATGAAATCCTCCGTCGATGATGGAAAGAAAAATTCCATTGCGTTTAGCGTGGTACACACCGCCAACGTGTATAATCTTATCGGTGGAAAATTTGTTATACAGCAGTGTCATTTGATAAGGGGTGGAGATATCGTCGTTGCTGGAAGTTAGGAACAGCATGGGTTGACGTGCCATCTCGGGGGACAGTGAATTGATCCAATCGGTTTGATTGTGGTAATTGCCGTTGATGATAATGGCGTTGTCAATCTGTTTTGAATCTAAAATCGGAGAAAGTAAAACGGCAGCTTTTGCACGGTAACTTCCTTGAACCACTTGGTCAAGCAAAGCAGAAGCACCATCGTGAATTCCAATCCAAACCTGCTGTGAAGATTCTACCGATGAAAGTTTAGAGAGTAAATCAGAGTTTGCTTCAAGAGAGGTACTTTCTTTTTCGGGATTCCACAAAGCATCTACATGGCAGCGAGTGAGTAAAACAGGATAGTCCTGATTGAGCAGCTCACGCAATAAGGTTTGATAGGAAGAATCATACTGAGGCACAGCCAGAAGAAAGGCAGTGTCCTTTGTTCCGGGATAGTATGTTGCTTCCCGTGATTCAGTGTTTCCTTGAAAGGAAAATTCGGCAGAAACTGTTTGTCCCGGTTCATCAACAGATGAATTGAAAAGCAGGATTGCAGCTAAAGAACAGATCAGAAGCAGGAGCGAAGCTAGAAAGATATTTTTGAAACTGAAGAGTTTTTTTATAGTCATAACGGATGGACCACCTTTCTATATGAAGTTATATTTTATTATACATCGGAAAAGATTTTGACGCAAGGAAAAGAGGATTGTAACAAGCAAGCAAAAGGATTATTATAGATTTAAAATGAAAGGAGAAATAAGATGGAACTTACTTATCAACCAATTACACCGGAAGATGTGGAAAAAATTTTTGCTTTTATAAAAGGATTGGTGGAACAATATGAGGATATGAAAAGCATTGATAGCGACGAGGTATTTCGATGGTGCCGTAAAAAGATTGAAAAAACAAGCAGTGATTATTGTAAGATTGTCTGTAACAAAGAGAATGTAGGTTATATAGCACTTCATCGAGAAGAGGAAACGGAGTGGGAGATTGATGATTTTTACCTTTTTCCCGAATTTCGGGGCAAAGGAATTGGAACAGAGGTTCTTTCAAAAATAAAGGAACAAGCATCCAAAGAGGGAAAAAGTTTGTTGTTATATGTATTTGTAAAAAACACAGGAGCAATTAAGCTCTATCGTAAAATGGGATTTGAAGTTACCGATGAAGTTTCAAAGACAAGACTCATCATGCAGTGGAATCCAAAGAAATAAACCCAGGAAGCACCAAGATAAAAATCTTGGTGCTTCCTGGGTTTTTACATAGTAAAAGAAGAGGTACACGCCATTTCAGAAAATGTTCTGCGTTTAAAAAAGTGATTACCGTTTATAAAACAGCTTATTTATGAATGTAAACGATGTTAAACAAGGGGTGGTATATCAAAAAGAAAGTAAAATATATATAATTATATGTAATATATACTTGACTTTAAGAAATATATATGGTACTATAAAAACATGAAAGGGGGAAACTGATGTGTCGAAAAATATAGCGCTGAAACTTGCACGAACCAAAAAGGATATGACACAAAAAGATCTTGCAGAGAAAATTGGAGTGTCTAGGCAAACCATCAATGCAATCGAAAAGGGAGAATACAACCCTACAATTAAACTGTGCCTTAAAATATGTTGGGCACTTGAAACAAAGCTGGATGAGTTGTTTTGGGAGGATGAGGAAGATGAAAAAGAATAAAAGTAATTTAGATGAAATGCAGGAAATGCAGCTGTTGAAAATTGAACATAGGGGCTGTTGGCTAGGTATTTGGGGACTAGTTATAGCAATTATAATTCAGAACGCATTAGGAGATGGTTTTGAAAATGTTATTGGAGAAAGCATTGTCCTTTTAGTTTTGTCCGGCTATTTATTGTTTGCATGTATTAAAAACGGCATTTGGGATCGCAAATTAAAGCCGAATCTAAAAACAAATTTGCTTGTCAGTTTGTTGACAAGCGTTGCATCAGGTATTTTCTGGTTTATTGTAAGTTATTATAGATACCATATCTTATTAAACTCTGTTATGACCTTTGTATTTATGACGATTTCTGTTTTCATCTTAGTAATGTTGTGCCTGAGCTTTTTTTCTTTTGTCTATAAAAAGAGAAAAAATCGTCTGGATATGCAAATAGACAAAGAGGAAAGTGAAGAGTAAAAGAGTAGGTGCTCTAATATTGTAAATTGCAATACTTGTAAAAGGATTGATTCAAAGAAGAGCGAATAAAAGGGAAGGGATGACACGACTTCAGCCGTGTCATCCCTTCCCTTTTATTGTAAAAATATTGTTTTTTAATTTACAGGATGCAGTACTGCTCCATATATTTTTCCATGTTTGCAAGAACAGAAGCATATTCCGGTTTTTCTTTGAGGTATTCATAGATATCAGCAACGGTGATGATAGCATGGACATTGATTCCGAACTGCTCTTTTACTTCCATAACAGCAGTTTTGCCGGCGTTCTGTCCTACCTCACATCTGTTTACAGAGATAAACATATCCGGGATCGTAACTTTAGCGGCATTTTGAAGAATCGGAACAGTTTCACGAACAGCTGTGCCGGCAGTGATGACATCCTCGATAATAATAACACGGTCACCGTCTTTTGGCTGATAGCCTACAAGACAGCCGCCTTCGCCGTGGTCTTTTGCTTCTTTACGGTTAAAGAAGTATGGTTTGTCGATGCCGTATTCTCTAGCCAAAGCACCGGCAGCGGAAGTTGCAAGCGGAATGCCTTTATATGCAGGGCCAAACATAGCATCAAAGTTTTCTCCGCAATGTTCCATGATACACTGTGCATAGAATTTGCCCAGAGTGGAAATTTGTGCACCGGTTTTGTAGTTGCCTGTGTTAACAAAATAAGGGGAGAGTCTGCCGCTCTTGGTTTTGAATTCTCCAAAACGCAGAACGTCAGCACTCATCATAAATTCGATAAATTCTTTTTTCGATGCAGAAATCATGATGACACATCCTTTTTTCGATTTTAGTCTGGGGTTTCCAGAACCTTTCTTCTTTTCAGTTTACCACAGCTTTAAAATTCCCACAAGAGCGAGTTGATAATTTCTCTAAAATATATTGCGTTTGAGAAATTTTGTAGAAGCAGTGCAGAATGGGGAATTTTTTTCGGGGGTTGACCGCTGAGGTAAAACTGTTTACAATGAAGAAAAAACAAGGGGGAAAATGAAATGGAACAAATTCTGATTGATAATCATTTAAAAGATAAATGGCCGCAGGCTTGTTTGGGTTGTGTTTGCTGCAATGTTCAGGTACAAAAAAGCTCACCGAAGCTGCTGTGTGAAATTGAACAGGTATCACAGCAGCTTCAAGCCAGTATGAAAATAGAAGAAATAAAAACGAGAGAGCATATCGCAGAAACCAGAGCTTGCTGTAAAGCCTTGGGGAAGGATGTACAGCGTTACCGCAATTCTTCCGAGGCGATGCACCGCCGCATTTTACAAGGAAAGGGCTTATACCAAATCAACAATGTGGTGGACGTCAATAATCTAATTTCCATCCGCACCGGATACTCTTTGGGAACCTATGATTTAGACTGTGTTACAGCATCTATTCATTGGACAGTGACCGCAGAAGGGACCCATTATGAGGGAATCGGAAAAGATGCGGTCAACATTGAGTTCCTTCCGGCTTTGTATGATGCGAGGGGATATTTTGGAAATCCAAACAGTGACAGCACCCGTGCTATGATTACCGAAAACACAAAACGGATTTTGTTATGTATATACAGTTTTGGAATATCGGAAGATTTAGAATATGTGCTGCAAGATACTGTATGTGCCTTACGGCAATACTGTGATGCACAGCAGATAGAAACGATGATTGTGCGATAAAAAACACCTGATGCCTTTAGCGCATCAGGTGTTTTCTTTTAAAGTTTAGGCTGTCTTTCCTGCTAAGAGGTAGACAATCAATCCAATGCCGCCACAGGAAAGCATCACATAAATCGGATTTAGTTTCCACTTTCTCAAAGCAAATAAGGCGGCGACAAACAACACTACTGCAATCCAGTCAAGAGATTCGGGGCTTAAAGAAATTGCAGCACCGTTCCAGAATGAAGTTATGATGATAGAAAGTCCGGCAGAAGCAATCATTGCCACCACAGCGGGACGCAATCCGCCCAGTACACCCTGTACCACTGATAAATTGCGGTAGCGAAAGTAAATTAAGGCAAGGGTGAGAACGATTACGCAGGAGGGGAACACACATCCAAGCGTTGCAACAATGGCTCCGGGAAGTCCGGCAATTTGTATACCGACAAAGGTGGCAGAGTTAATGGCGATAGGTCCGGGGGTCATCTGGGAAATGGTGATGATATCAACAAATTCCTGCATGGTAAGCCACGAATGAAGCTCTACAACCTGATGCTGAATCAGTGGCATGGCAGCATAGCCGCCCCCAATGCTAAATAGACCAACTTGAAAAAAACTGAGAAACAATTCAAGATATACCACGTTTATGCACCTGCCTTTCCGTTGCGTTCATCGTGTAAAGTGGCCAGTAAACCAATGACAGCACAAACAAGGATAATCATAATGACGTTGACTTTAAAGACGGCAGCGGCAATAAAGGAACCCAGCATAATGAGAACGGGAAGGATTTTTTTTCGTTTTAATATATCCAAACCCATAGTGATGGTGACATCGGCAATTATAGCGGCAACACCTGCCTGCATTCCACGCAGTACCAGTTTGACAATCAAACTGCTTTGAAATGCAGTGTAAGCTAAAGAAACCAATGACAGAATAATCAACGGAGGAAGAACAGTCCCGGCAACAGTGACCAAGGCACCAACAATTCCCGCAAGACGATACCCAATCAAAATAGAAGCATTTACGGCAATCGCTCCTGGTGCAGATTGTGCAATCGCAGTTAAATCCAGCATCTCTTCTTCTTCAATCCAGTGAAATTGCTCTACAAACTTTTTCCTCATGAGCGGAATGATGACATATCCACCGCCGAAAGTGAACGCACTCAAATAAAAAGTGGAAGCAAATAACTTTCGGTAAAAGGCAAAATCTTTTTTCAAAATATTCATCTCCAATTTTAAAAATACAAGAGCTTGCAAAGTTATTATAAAAGAAAGAACCAAAAAAGTCGAGAAAATTTTATATGATTTATAAAAAGCAAAAAACATTCATCATCATGCAGTAGAATGTAAGTTGATTATTGACGAAAACCGACAAAAAGCGTATCATAAAACAGTTAAATTTGAAAAAGGAAAGGAGAATGAAAGCGAATGGTTTTTACCAGTTCGATTTTTTTATTTGTGTTTTTTCCGATTTGTCTTGCTCTGTATCATACAGCAAATTTTTTGCAGCGGAAAAAAGAAGTGTTGAGCTCTCTTCGATTAACCGATTGGATTTTAGTTGTATTTAGCCTTGTTTTTTATGGCTGGACGATGTATGACGGTGTTGTGTGGATTGTGGGTTATGTTTTGATGGTGTATCTTCTGGGACGCATCATTGCAGGGATGCCTCAAAAAACATCAGCAGGTTTGTTGGCTGTATTATCTTCAGTGTTGGTGGTTGTATTGGGACTGCTTTATTTTAGATATTTTAACTTTGCAGTGGACAACATAAACCGCTTATTTTCAAGCTCAATTTCTGTTGTAAAGATTGTGGCACCGTTGGGAGTTTCTTTCATCACCTTTTCGGCAATCTCTTTTTTTGTTGATATTTACCGCAGAGATGCAAAACCGGGCAGTTTTTTAGACACAGCAATCTATCTGACCTTTTTCCCGAAAGTTATTTCAGGTCCGATTGCCCTGTGGAAAGATTTTGCACCAAATATCCGATGGGAAAATCGAAAGATAGACAGCGGTGATTTTCTTTGGGGACTGAATCGAATTGTAATTGGATTTGCAAAAAAGGTGATTTTAGCAGATACCTTGGGAGCATTGGTTGCTCAAATTCAGGGAAATATTTCGGGTGGAATGGACTTGCCGACAGCGTGGGGAACAGCATTTTGTTATATGCTCCAAATTTACTATGATTTTTCGGGTTATTCCGATATTGCTTTGGGGCTATCGGCTCTGTTTGGCTTCCGTTTAAAGGAGAACTTTAACTTCCCTTATCTTTCCTGTTCTATCACAGAGTTTTGGCGTAGGTGGCACATCTCGTTGGGAACATGGTTCCGAGAATATATTTACATTCCACTGGGTGGCAACAGAAAGGGGCAAAGAAAAACTCTTTGCAACCTATTTATTGTTTTTTTGGTGACAGGATTTTGGCACGGCGCCGGATGGAATTATATTTTGTGGGGCGTTATCAATGGCGTATTTATTGTGCTGGAGCGATGCATCAAAAATAAAAATTGGTATCAAAAGACACCTCGCTTTTGTAAATGGCTGTGTACAATGTTCATTGTTCTGTTTAGCTGGCAGGTTTTCCGACTAACCTCTGTTTCGGAAATCATCCAATATTTTGGAATTTTGCTGGGGATAGTTCGCTTTCCGACGGTAAACTTTACCTGGAAATATTATTTTGATACAAGAACTTTGCTCTTGATGCTGGTAGGAACGTTGGGAGCACTGTGCTTAAATGCCAGATGGGCAAAACTGTTGATGGAAAAGGTGAAAAACAAGCCGATTTTATTCAGCATAGCGCAGATTATTTTGCTTTTGCTGGGAGGACTGTCAGTGATGTTTATGATTAACTCTACATATAGTCCATTTATTTACTTTCAGTATTAAAGAGGGAGAATGAATGAAAAAATTACAAATTATATTTATAACCCTTTTCTTTGTGCTGCTTTTGTTGCCGATGCTGTTCTTTAACTGGGAGGAAAATGTAGTATCCCCAATCGACAACCGTATGCTGACCAATAATCCATTTGGTAAAAACTCTAATACCGAGCAAAAACTGACCACTCGTCTGGAAAATTATGTAGGGGACAGAATAGGGTTTCGTGATGAAATGATTGATGAATACACCCTGTTAAATGACAGGCTGTTCCATAAAATGATTCACCCGTTGTATGAATATGGCAAGGATGGATATGTTTTTTCAAAAGCTAAAAGCAATATCGAATTTAGTGAATATCATCTTGCTTTTGCACGGATGTTAGCACAAATTCAGGATTATTGTCAGCAGCGAAATGTCCCGTTCTTGTTTGTGTTTAATCCGGAAAAAGCCTCGGTCTATACAGACAAACTTGCAGACGGAATTCATTATGATAACAGCTGGGTGCAGCAGTTTGAGGCAGAATTGGACAGACTGGGTGTACATTATATTGACAACACACAACTGCTGAAGGAAAAAAGAGATCATGGAGAAGCGGTATTTAATCGGCAATATAATGCCGGACATTGGAATGAACTTGGAGCTTTTTATGGGGTCAACCGGATTCTGGAAACTCTGTCAAAAGATTTTCCGAAAATACATCCAAACAAAAAGTCAGATTTTGTTATCAGCGAAAAACTTAATGAAACACAGCTTTCCTCCAATTTTCCGATTTATGAATATGAGCCGTTCTTTGCAAGAAAAGCACCACTTGAGGTAAAGACAGCGGATTATGATGCAGAGGTTATCAGAAACAGCCAGCACCGAGGATTTGGATATTATATTAACTCGGAGCAAAAAGAAAACGGTGTACCCAAAACATTAGTTTTTCAGGGAAGTTATATGAATGAGATTGGGTTCAAGTTTTTGCAGACAGGATTGGGTGAATATATCCATATTCATAACTATGAAAACCTGCTAAACTTTGATTATTATTTCAATATTTTTCAGCCGGAATGTGTAGTGGTGGAAGTTGCAGAATATACAATTAACAGCACTTATTTTAACGAGAGCGGTGTCAAAAATTTTTCTCTTAATCCTAAATTAGATTTAAAACAACCGATGGAGAAAAAGTCTTTGGATGAACTTTCCTATCAAGTAAAACAGGGAGAACAAATTACCACACTGACTGCAAACTTACCGCAAAATATAAAGTATGCGTACCTTATTACAAAGGATGTTGTTTTTGATTTTTGTAAGGATGAAACAAATTCTGATTTTGTTTCACTGGAAAACACAAGATGGAACGAAGATGATATGTCTATCGTGATAGTGGACACACAAGACAACATTGTACAGTATCAAAAAGAAAAAGATTAGCAATCTTTTATCGTTCTAATTTAGGACAGACATTCATATAAATAGACCGGAATTAAAATAACAGAAAGGACGGCTGTTTTATGAATGAGGAAAAAAAGAATATCGGTGCTCATAATCTGATTTTGGAGGAAAGAGGAAGCCTTACGGTAACCGGAGTTTCGGATATTGATAGTTTTGACGAAGAAACGGTGGTCGTCTATACTGAGCTGGGAGAATTGACGGTGCATGGCAGCGGACTGCATATTAACCGAATTGATGTGGAAGCAGGGGAGCTGAATCTGGAAGGAGAAATAGATTCGTTGAGCTACTCTGATCAGCCAACAACACGAAGCGGATTTTTTGCGAGGATATTTCGATAAATGATGACCGATATTACCATAGCCAAAGAAACACAGTTGTTTTTGTGGTCACTGTTGTTAGGAGCAGGACTGTCGGTGCTGTACGATGTGTTAAGGGTGCTGAGATTGGAAACACATCATAGAAACGCTGTAATCTGTATTGAAGATATTTTATATTTTCTGGTTTGTTCAGTAATCACCTTCGGATTTTTACTCAAAGATAATTGCGGAGAGGTTCGAGGATATGTTCTGATTGGCGAATTGATTGGTTGGGTTTTGTGGCATCTGACAATCGGAAGTGCCGCAGTGCATATTTGCGCAGTTGTGTTTTCGACTGTAAAGCATTTTTTAATCTTCCTTTTTAAGATTATTTTTTCACCAATCTGCTGTGTGTTTCGCTTTATAAGCAAAATCCTGAAAAAGTTTACAAAAAAAGTTTTGCAAAAAGAGAAATATAACTTGAAACACAAGCGGATAATGATGTATAATTTATTTAACCGATGTAAAAACACCCGACAAAAAGGAGGAGAGCCAGATGGTAGCACGTACCACTGCAAAAAAGAGAAAAAAACACAACAATAATCGATTGCTGGTAATGGCAATGGCTGTTTTTGTGGGGATTTGCTCCTTCAAAATTGTGGGAACTCAGATTAAGATTTCTGAAAAGCAGTATGAGCTTGAGCAGCTGCAAAAAAATATCGAAGAGCAGCAGAAGGTTAATCAGGAATTGGAAAATCAGCTGGAAAAAGGAAAAGAAGATCAAAAAGAAGCGATCGAAAAAATTGCCTTTGAACAGTACGGGTATGGTTACGCGGATGAATCGATTTATATTGACAGCCAAGCGAGCTGAGCAAAATTTTTGAGGAGGACATAGTAGTAATATGCAGTTAGAAATTGGAGACGTACTGGAAGGCAAAGTGACAGGAATCACCAAATTCGGAGCTTTTGTAGAGCTGCCAGAAGGGAAAACTGGAATGGTTCATATCTCTGAGGTGTCCACAGCATATGTGGAGGATATTTCCCAATTCCTTAAACAGGATCAGGTAGTGAAGGTAAAGGTAATCAACATTACTGAAGAGGGAAAAATTAGCCTTTCCATTAAAAAAGCGATGCCACGTGAACCGCGGCAGGAACAAAATGGCGCAGGACGCGGTCAGGGTCAAAGAAACGGCTCCAAGAATTTTAATAACAAGCGTTATGAGAACAAACGTCCGTTTAATCCCCAGCAGGTAAGCAGCTATGAGTGGAATCCGAGAAGAAACGAAAGTTCCTCCTTTGAAGATATGCTCAATAAATTTAAACAGACAAGTGATGATAAAATGTCTGACCTGAAAAAATACCGTGGCGAGGTAAAAAGAGGTTCTGCAAACCGTCGTTCCCGTCAGGACTAATAGTTGACTAAAAAGCTTTTGGAGATGGCTGATATACTTTGGGGTATATATGGCAAAAATTACCTTGATAGATTTTGTACGACTATGATGAAACATTTCCTGGGCTGAATAGAGAGCTGTTTTATGATAAGTAAGCAGCACCAAGAGGGATATGGGAAAAACAACGTTAAAATTCCTTGATTATTTTAAAAGAAAACACGAAGATTGATATATTGCCACATCCTTAGAAAACACTGCTGCACGCAGGATGTGCTAGGATATTTGTTTTAGAGAAAAGTAAATAATAAAGGAATTATAACAGAGAAAAATCCGATTTATTGTATATAGGTATACGAAGAAACGGAGTGTGTCGAATTTCGATACACTCCGTTTTTAGTTTCAGTATTTTAAATTGTTTTTCGATTTTTTCCGGACCCTAACTTACTTTTTGC
>JAHHTY010000005.1 GCA_020024325.1 Negativibacillus sp. | reverse complement strand
GTTAAACATTGATTACAATATTGATAAAAATTATATTATAATATAGATATAATTTACAAGTAAAATGTCCATAAGATGGAGAAAATGAATTATTACTGAGGCATACTGTACAATATAGGAAATAATGATAAAAAATATTATTATATATGGAGAAAAAAAGGAAAATAATTGACAGTTTGTTAAAGGTTTTGTAAAATTTAAGTTGGTAATCAAAGATTATCTGTTTTATATCGCAGTAGAAAGAGCGGATGATTTGTATTGCGTAGAACAGAAATTATCATAAGGGGTGAAAAGTGATATGGTAAAGTATATTTTAAAAAGATTAGTATACGTAGTTTTCGTGTTTTTTATCGTATCAATTTTGATGTTCGGAATTTATAAAATGGTTCCGGGAGATCCTGCACGTATGATGCTGGATACGACAAAAGCAACAACTGATCCTGAAAAATACGAAATTATGTATCAGGCAGCAAGAGAACGTCTGGGTTTGGATAAACCGGTTTATGTGCAGTATTTTAACTGGATTACCAGTATGTTAAAAGGTGATTTTGGTTTTTCAGCTGTTTACCGAACAGATGTTATTGATATGGTGGGTCCGCCAATGAGAAATACCGTTATCCTGAATGTGGCATCGTTGGTGTTAGTCTTTGCCATTACGATACCGCTGGGTATTTCGACGGCGGTACATAAGTTTAGTACGTTTGATAATTTTGTGCAGGTAAGTACGGTTGTGGGGTATAGCTTGCCGGCATTTATTGTAGCGTTAGTATGTATTGTGTTATTCGCAATCAAAATTCCAATCTTCCCGATTTCGGGTGTTAATACACCGGGCTTTGAGGGAACAGGATGGGAGAAAGCATTGGATACAATGTATCACATGGTTCTTCCGCTGCTGGTTATGGTATTAAGCTCATTGGGTGGCATTACACGATATGTCCGTGCAGCTATGATTGAAGCATTGAGCATGGACTATATCCGTACTGCCCGTGCCAAAGGATTGAGAGAAAAAGTAGTTATTTACTCCCATGCATTTCGTAATGCCTTGATTCCGGTTGTTACTATCGTTACCAGCTGGTTTGTTGGAATCTTTGGCGGTTCGGTTGTTATTGAGAGTATGTTTATGTGGAACGGTATCGGTAAAGTTTTGATTGATTCACTAAAACAACAGGACTTTTCAGTTGTATTGGCAATGAATATGTTCTATGTTGTTCTTACTCTGACAGGAAATCTGATTATGGATTTACTTTATTGTGTCGTAGACCCTCGAGTAAAACTGGACTAGGAGGAGAAACAGATGAAAAACAATAAAAAGAAAAAATCAGGTCTTGTACAGACCCTGACAAGAATGTGTTTTGGTCAAAATGTAGCAGAAACATCTGTATTGGAAGAGGAGCAAATCCAAAGCCCATTCCACACAGTACTTAGAAACATTCGTGAAAGTAAATTAACAATGACAGGTATTGCTGTATTTTTGTTTATCTTTTTATGCTGCGTTATTCTTCCTTTCTTTTTTCCGATTGATTTGGGATTCCAGGATCCAACACAGCAGAATGTAAGACCGGGATTTTCTTTTATGAATGTACCAAAACAGCTGGTAAACAACGCAAAACAAATTGATAATGGTCCGGTCTATGGCGTTGGTATTGACCAGGACGGTAATTTATATGAGTGGGGAAATCTGACCGATAAACTTAAAAAACTTCCTAAAAACATGGGAAAAATTGAGCAGGTATCTGCAGGACAGGACCATGTATTGGCTTTGAACGAAGATGGAGAAGTGTTTACATGGGGTTATGAGCGTTTAGGTTTGGGTCGAGTTCCATCTGAAGTAGAAGATTTAAAAGATATTAAACAGATTGAAGCCGGATATCAAACCTCATTGGCTTTAACCGAAAGCGGAGATGTTTATTTTTGGGGCAACGAAAGTGCAACAGATATCAATACCAGAAAGGTAGAGGGAAAAGCAGAAAAAATTGTCAGCAATCCAATGACAGCCCTCTGTCTGACAAAAGACAATGAAATTATCTGTATGGCTAACAGAGAAACCGCTTTTGGAGCTATCCCGGAGGAAGTACAGGGACGTGCGGTTGACGTAGCTTCCACTGATAAATCTGGTGCAGCACTGTTAGAGGATGGTACAGTTGTTGTATGGGGCAGCAACGACTATGATATCAAAAAAGTGCCGGAAGAAATTCAGGGTCATGTCACTGCAATCAGCGGAGGAAGAAACCATCTGACTGCATTGCTGGACGATGGTACAGCGTACAGTTGGGGCGGAAACAACAATAAACAGGCAAAAGTTCCGTCATCTGCAAAGAACTTAGTTTCTGTTACTTCCGGTTATTATCAGAACTATGGAATTACAACCGAGGGTAAAGTAGTAACATGGGGACTGAAAGGATACCTGATGGGTACCGATGCACTGGGCAGAGATATCTTCTCCCGCTTGCTGACAGCAGGTCGTATGACAATGACCATTGGTGCGATTTCGGTTATCATCTCTGCAATTATAGGTATTGTAGTGGGTGGTTTGTCCGGATATTATGGCGGAAAAGTAGATATGATTTTGATGCGTCTTGCAGAAATTGTGGGTGCATTGCCGTTCTTGCCGCTGGCAATGATTTTATCGGCAGTCTTAGGTAACAAGGTATCAGATATCGGACGAATTTGCTTGATTATGGTAATTCTGGGTATTCTGAGTTGGCCGGGATTAGCAAGACTTGTTCGCGGTCAGATTTTGGCAGAAAGAGAAAAAGAGTTTGTTACCGCAGCAAAAGCAATGGGTATTCGCGAAAGCAGCATTATCTTTAAACACATTTTGCCAAACGTTATCACTGTTATCATTGTAAACTTGACCATCAGCTTTGCAACCTGTTTGTTGACAGAATCCAGCCTTTCCTTCCTGGGATTTGGTGTAACGGAACCTTCTCCGACATGGGGTAATATGCTCAGCGGTTCTCAGTCTTCTCAGGTAATAGGAACATACTGGTGGCGTTGGGTATTCCCATCTATTGCATTGGGTCTTTCAACAATCAGTATCAATATTATTGGCGACGGCTTGCGTGATGCAATCGACCCGAAATCTAATGAACGGTAGGAGGAAAACAAATGTCTTTGCTGGAAATAAAAGATTTGCATACCTTTTTTGATACAAAAAAAGGCGTTGTTAAAGCAGTAAATGGTGTTTCTTACTCCGTAGAAGAGGGAAAAACGCTTGGAATTGTAGGAGAATCCGGAAGCGGAAAAAGCGTTTCTGCGATGAGCATTCTGCATCTGCTTGATGGAAATGGACGCATTGATAGTGGAGAAATTTGGTTTGACGGAAGAGAAATTTCCAAATGTACCAGAGAAGAAATGTATAAAATCAGGGGTAATGAGATTTCTGTTATCTTCCAGGAGCCAATGACTTCACTGAATCCGGTATTTACGATTGAACGTCAGTTGAGTGAAGTTTTTATGGTTCATCAGAAGATGAGCAAAAAACAAGCAGCTCAAAAAGCGGTTGAAATTCTTTCGGATGTTCGTATTCCAAACCCACAGAAGGTTGTGAAGCAATATCCACATCAGCTTTCGGGCGGAATGCGCCAGCGTGTTATGATTGCTATGGCTCTTGCCTGCCGTCCAAAATTGTTGATTGCCGATGAGCCAACAACTGCATTGGACGTTACAATTCAGGCTCAAATCTTAAAACTGATGAATGATTTGAGAGAAGAAAAAGGAACTTCCATTTTGTTTATTACCCATAACTTAGGTGTTATCAACGAAATGGCAGATGAAGTAGCAGTTATGTACTGTGGTCAGGTTGTTGAAAAAGCACCTGTTCGCAAAATTTTCGGTACAAATACATACAGCCATCCATACACTGAGGGCTTAATGACTTCTATTCCAAGATTAGATACACCTACAGGCGTTCGATTGGATGCAATACCGGGAGCTGTGCCGCATCCTCTGGATTTACCAAAAGGGTGTAAGTTTGCACCTCGCTGTAAATATGCAACTGAAAAATGCATGAACGAAGAACCAAAGCTCCTCGCTTTAGAGGACGATCATCTGGTGCGTTGTTTCTATCCGGAAAAGGAGGGGCGTCATGCAAACAAATAATGAAAAGAAAATTCTTTTAAGAATTTCTCATTTAAAACAATATTTCCCAATTGGCAAGAAATCTATTTTTAATAAACAGCAGGAATTTGTACATGCAAATGATGATATTTCCATTGATATTTACGAAGGTGAAACCTTTGGTCTGGTAGGCGAATCGGGCTGTGGAAAATCTACATTTGGCAGAACGTTGTTGCAGCTGTATCATCAAACCGATGGTAAAACAATGTACTATGGAAGAACACTGGATTCCGTAGCACCGGAATATGTAAAAGATGTTCTGAAAGATTTGCCGGGAAGAAAGAAAAAATGGCAGGATCTGGAATCTAAGATGACAGAATATCTGGCAAAATATGAAAAGCTTTCAGAAGCTGAAAAGAATGCCCAAAAAGAAGAAAAAGATAAAATTGTTAAAGAGGCAAACGATTCTTATCTGGACATTGTTCAATTGATTGGTGGTTTTATCACATTAAATGATATGTCAAAAGTTTCTGAGCTGTTCAATAAAAAACATGAAGCTTCTGTTAATTGGCATCAGGCTTTGAGTGAACTGGAAACAGCCACATTGGAGCAGGAGGACATCGAGGCAAAAATTTTAGAGGCTCAAAGAGAGAATAAAGATGTATCTTCTTTCCAATCGAAGCTGGGAACTGCAAAAGAAGAAGTTAAGAAGAAAACAGACGCTGCCAACGCAAAAAAAGAAGTGGTAGACCAATATGAAGATGAGATTGAACAGCTTCGTCAGCAGTATGCCGAAGATGAGCAATTCCAGAAACATGAAGCCAACAGAGATGACGGAATTGATTTGGCAAAGCTCAATTACAACGAAATGAGGCAGCTTAGACGCGATCTTCAGTTGATTTTCCAGGACCCATACTCTTCGCTGAATCCACGTATGACAGTGGGTCAGATTATCGGAGAAGGTTTGATTGCACACAAATTCTTTAAATCGGACAATGCGGCAATGCAGGATTATGTTTTAAAAGTAATGACCGATTGCGGTTTGCAGCCATTTATGCTGCATCGTTATCCACACCAGTTTTCGGGTGGTCAGCGTCAACGTATCGGTATTGCCCGTTCTTTGGCAGTAAAGCCTAAATTTGTTGTATGTGATGAGGCTGTATCTGCACTGGATGTTTCAATTCAGTCACAGGTATTAAACCTGTTATCTGATTTGAAGGAAAAAGAAAATTTGACCTATTTGTTTATTACCCATGATCTGAGCGTAGTAAAATACATTTCAGACAGAATCGGTGTTATGTATCTGGGCAACATGGTTGAGCTGGCAACTTCGGAAGAACTGTTTAAACAGCCACTGCATCCGTACACCGAGGCGTTGATTTCTGCTATTCCAACAACAGACGTGGACAAAAAGCATGAAGCTATTTTGCTGGAAGGTGATATTCCAAGCCCGGTGCATCCGCCAAAAGGCTGTAAATTCCATACCCGCTGCCGTTACTGTACCGAGATTTGCCAACAGGTTGCTCCAGATTTCCGGGAGATAGAACCGGGGCATTTTGTCGCTTGTCATCACATCCTTGACCATAAGGTATGTTAGAAGTATAATATTGGAAGTATGATGACAGAAAGGAGAACCAAATGTTTTGGAATAAAATCAACAGGGTAGTTCATCCGGACAAAAGTGAGAAAGATTTTCAGAAAACTTTGGAACAAACACCTCTGGAAAAAAATGATACGCTGGCAATGATACTTGCCGCCCTCATCACATTTTTGCCGGCAATCTTAGTTGTAATTGCAATTTTTTTGGCAGTTATTTGGTTGTTCTTTTTGCGATAGTTTGTTACAAACCTGAATAGAAGAAGTTTATTGTTCGGGTTTAAATAAATTTAGTGTGATATTTTACACACAAAAATTGAAAGGAAGGTTTCAAAATGAGAAAGAAGATACTCGCTGTGCTTTTGGCAATGGCTATGTCCCTTTCTATGGTAGCATGTGGCGGAGGAGAAACAGTTTCCACAAATGCTAACGAAACAGAAAAAACCGAGGAAAACAAGACAGAAGAGTCCAAAGAGGAGAACAAAGAAGAGGCAAAAGAGGAAGCAAAAGAAGATAGCAAAGAAGCTTCCGGTTTGCCACCGGCAGACGCACCAATCGGTGGAGAAGTTGTTGTTGGTGTCGGTTCTGATGTTACAAACGACTTTATGTCAGGTTGGACAAACGGTGAAGCAAACAACAGAATCAAATCTTTGATTCATGGATATTCCAATATTATTTTCACCAGAGAAGGCAAATTTGAAGTTGACCCAACTGTTGTAAAAGAATATGATGCAAAAGAAAATGAAGATGGTTCCAAGACATACACCTTCACTTTGAATGAAAACCTGACTTGGAACGATGGTACTCCAATCACAGCAAAAGACTATGTTTTCTCTGCACTGCTGGTTTCTTCCTCTCAGTTTGAATCTTTGCAGGCAGACAGTGCTACACTTGCAAGTCTTGCAGGTTATAAAGAATTTAACGGCGGAGAAAAGAAAGAATTCTCCGGTGTTCGTCTGCTGGGCGATTATCAGTTCTCTATGACTATTGCAGCAGATGAGCTGCCAAACTACTATGAGCTGACACTTGCTACTGTTAACCCATATCCAATCTCTGTTATTGCACCGGATTGCGATGTAAAAGACGATGGTAACGGAGCTTACATTGAAGGTGCCTTCACAAACGAACTGCTGGGCGAAACCATTGGTAACTCTACAACCGGTTACCGTTTCCTGCCAAAAGTAACCTGCGGCCCTTACAATTTCGGTACATATGATCCTGCAACAAAGATTTGTACCATCACTCGCAACGACAAATATGTTGGTGACTACCGCGGTGCAAAACCACATATCGAAAAAATTATTGTTAAGACCGTTACAAAAGCAACTCAGATGGATGAGCTGAAAGCAGGAACTGTTGACCTGATCCGTGGTGTTAGCGGCGGCGAAGAAATCAACAAAGGTTTGGATATGATTGATGCAGGTGCTGCACTGGATTCCATTTCTTACGATGGCAGTTCTTACTCCAAATTCCTGTTTGTATGTGATATCGGTCCTACACAGTTCAGAGAAGTTCGTCAGGCAATTGCTTACTGCTTTGACAGAGATGAGTATACAAAACAAATGTCCCAGGGTTACGGAACTGTTGTAGATGGTTGTTACAGCCGTTCTTTGTGGGAATATCAGGATAACAAAGATGCTTTGGCTGATACCCTGAACCACTATTCTTTGGATACCGAAAAAGCAAAACAACTTCTGATTGACGGTGGTTGGACTCTGAACGAAAAAGGCGAAGAGTTTGTAGAAGGTACAGATAAAATCCGTCATAAAGATGTTGACGGTAAGCTGATGCCTTTGACCATCAAATGGGCTTGTACTGACAGCGACGGCACAAACCTGCTGCTGACCATGCTGCCTCCGGAAATGGAAAAAATCGGTATGAATCTGGAAGCAACTAAGATGGACTGGGCTGTTGTTCTGAATAATATGTTCCGTGAAAATATTGAAGAACCGGTTTACAATATGTTTAACGTAAGCACCGGTTTTGCTACCATTAACACAGCATGGTACTTCTTCAGTGACGAAGATAAGTATATGGGCTCCTACAATGGTAACTACATCAGAGATAAAGACATGGTAGAAGTTACACAGGCTATGAAGAAAGTAGCTCCTGGCGATAACAAAGACTGGTCTGCAAAATGGCTGGCATATCAGCAGGAATTTAACAAAGCTCTGCCTGACCTGCCAATCAGCTGCTCTGAGAACTTTGATTTTTATAACACAAAAATTAAAAACTTTGATGCAGACAGCCAGTGGGCTTGGGATGCAGCTCTTGTAAACGCTTACATTGCAGAATAGTGCATTGTTACATCTATAATTGATGGCAATCTCAAAAGGCAGAACACATTTTTGTGTTCTGCCTTTTGGTCTGAAAATATTGTAAACTAAAAATAGAGGAAAATATGTAGATCTATGTGAAAGAAAGGAAGAAAACGCATGGAAATTGTTCAGCTGCTGGAAAAACTGACGCAAAACTGTGGTGTGGCAGGATTTGAAAAGCCAATTGCAGATATTTTAGAGGAAGAAATTAAAGATTTAGGTCCGATTCGCAGAACACCTTTGGGCAGCTTGATTTGCACTGTAAAAAAAGAGTCGGCAGATAAACCTCATGTTGTGCTGGAAGCACATATGGACGAAATTGGTTTAATGGTATGCGGCATCGATGAAAATGGATTTTTAAAAGTAACACGCTGCGGAGGAATTGACCGTAGAGTTGCAACAGCATCTCCGGTTTGGATTCATGGTGTAAAAGGTGACCGCAGAGGAATTGTTGCTTCGGAAGAGCATAACCCCGCAAAAAATCCAACCGTAGATCAGCTGTATGTTGATGCAGGAATGACCCGTGAACAGGCAGAGGAAGAATTTCCAATCGGTACAAGAATCTCCTATATCGGCAGCTTTAAACATCTGTTGGAAGGCAAAGTATCCAGCAAAGCGTTGGACGACCGATGCGGTTGTGCAGCAATGATTACTGCTGCAAGAATGCTCAAAGAAATGAAAACCGACTGCTCTATTACCCTGCTTTTGAGCGTTATGGAAGAGGTAGGCGGTATGGGTGCCGCAACCGGTGCAAACGCCCTTCAGCCAATTACACATTGTATCTCGGTGGATGTCAGCTTTGCTCTGTCGCCGGAATTACAGACTCATCAGGGAGGACAGCTGGGAGAAGGTCCAATGGTGGGTCATAACCCGATTTTAAGCAGAGAAGTATCTGAGGATATGGCTCAAGTTGGCAGAGAACATGGAATTACTCATCAGGTAAAAGTATATGCAGGATATCGCACCGGAACCGATGCCGATGGTATTATTACATCCGGAGCCGGTGCAAAAGGCGCTTGTACCTGTATCCCACTGCGTTATATGCATACACCGGTAGAGGTTATTAGTGCTGCAGATATGGAAAATACCGCAAAACTGGCAGCAGCCTATGTAGCAGAAAAGATTAGATAAACAGAGGGGGGAAAGAGAATGATGCAAACAATGGAATTGATTGAAAAATTATATATGTTGGATGGAATTTCTGGCAGAGAAGATAAAGTAAGAGAGGCTCTGATCGAGTGTGTTGATGGACATTGTGAGTGGCACACAGACGCAAGAGGCAATTTGCTGTGTCACAAAAAAGGAAAAAATCCGACCTCAAAGAAGGTTATGATTACAGCACATATGGACGAAACAGGTTTTATGCTAACCGGAATTCGTGAGGATGGACTGATTTCTTTTGCAAATGTGGGGGATATTGACAGCCGTGCGGTGCTGGGCAAAGCCGTTCGTATTGACGGAAAGACCCTTGGTGTAATCGGCACAAAACCAATCCATCTGCAAACAAAAGAAGAACAGGACAGACCGGTTCCGATTGACCAGCTGTATATTGATATTGGTGCGTCCTCTAAAAAGAGTGCAGAACAGGCAGTTTCTTTAGGGGCACAGATAACCTTTGCAGGAGAAGGTGTCACAGAATTCGGAAATGGCTATATAACCGGTAAAGCAATGGAAACCAGAGCAGTGTGTGCCTTGTTGGCTCAGATGCTTTGCGAAGATTGGGAATATGATGCAGACGTTGTATTCAATGTCAGCACCCAGGCAATGACAAGCGGTGCTGCAAATGCTGCGTTTGCTATTGATCCGGACATTGCTTTCATTATCGGTTCAGCTCCGGCAGATGATGTCCGTGGTGGAAAACACAACTGCTTTTTGGGAAAAGGTCCTGCAATTTCTCTGCATGACCAGATGACCTATTATGATACTGAATTATATCAGCAATGTATTAAGACAGCAAAAGAAAAACAGCTGGCAGTACAGCAGTTAGAACGAAGCACAGCGAAAAACGAAAGCCGCCAGATTCAGCTTTCCTGTGATGGAGTTCGTGTGCTGTCGCTGGCTTTGCCATGCCGTTATCCAAACACCATCTCTGCTATGGTTTCAAAGGAAGATTTAAATCATATGAAAAATATGATTTATGCCCTTTTAAAAGATATCGAAAATTAAGGGCATAAAACGAAAACGGAGGAAAAACGGAGGGAGATGTTATGCAGAAACTGTGTCAGAAGATTGATAAGAACCAGATGAAGCGATTGAATCTCCGTTTAATTTTTAATCAGGTACAAAAAGACGGAGCGGTTTCTCGAGCTCAGTTAGCACGAGAAACCGGGTTAAGTTCGATGGCAACGGGCAGGCTTGTAGATGAAATGATTCATGTTGGTTTGCTGGAAGAAGTGGATAATAAAGAAGATGTTCTTTCCACCGTTGGCAGAAAATCGAAGATGGTTCAGGTATCTGCACATAAAATAAGGAATCTTGGAGTAGAGGTAGCAGCAAACCATATTACAGTAGGTGAAGTGGATTTTTATGGAAATGTCATTGACAGTGTTACCTATCAAGAAAATTTCAGTCGAGCTACTCCGGAATATGTTTGCAATCGAATTGCAGCTATGATTCAAAAGAAAATGTGTGCCCTCAAAACCGGGCAGCGTTATCATACCTGTGGAGTGGTAAGCCCAGGAATCATTGATTGTGAAAGAGGAGTTATCCGATTTGCATCCTGTTTTCATTGGAAAGACGTTCCTTTGGCGGAACTGATTTCTAAAACAACAGAAATTGAGAATGTACTGTTGGATAATGAATTGAAGGCAAGAAGCAAGGCAGAGGAGTTATTTGGTGCTGCAAAAGGTTATGAAGCAGCAGCAGTTCTCAATCTGGGAAAAGGCGTGGGTTCGTCCCTTATTTTCCGAGGTGAAGTGTTTCGAGGCAATGCCAATATGGCAGGGGAGCTCGGACATGTCTGCATTAACCCGTCAGGTACATTATGTCAGTGTGGAAAACGTGGATGTTTGCAAACTTTTTTGTCATTAGATTCTATCTTGAGTGATGCACGAAAGCTGGAGCCTTCCATTACTGCTCAGGAATTTTTTGCCGCCCATCAACGTGGAGAAGATTGGGCAGTAAGAATTTTGGAGCATATGGCAAGTTATGCGGCTGTTGCAGTGGAGATGTTGGTTCAGCTGTATTCGGCAGAGAAAGTGATTTTATGCGGAGAAATTCCAGAATTGTATCCGGATATTGCAGAAATTATCGGGAATCACTATCACCATCAAGAGAATAATATGTTCCAAAAAAACGCAGAAATTTGTTGTTCCCCTTTAGCAGAAAGAGGGAATCTATTGGGTGCAGGAACAATGGCATTTTACCATGAATTGGATTGCATTTTTGAACAACTTTGCTAAAGATAAAAAGTCGGGTACGTTGTGTCCCCGACTTTTTTATTATATAAACAAAAATAAAGAAAAATGAGTACTAAGTGAACTTGAAAAGGTGTCAGTGGAGGGCTATAATCAATATGGAAATTGTTTTTTGTGGTGTGTGTTTGAGGAAACACAAAAAATGATAAACCTAAAATAATTCATCTATATCGGGAGGAAAAGAAATGAAAAACAAAAAGATTCTTGCAGGACTTATGGCAGCTTTATTGATCACAACATCTGCATCAACAACAGCATTTGCTGCCCTGGAAAAACCGGTTGCCGAAAAACAGCAGACAGTACAGAGCGAAAAAACAGTAAAGAAACAATCCAAAAAAGTAAAAGTAACAAAAAAGAAAAACAGCAAGATCAAAGATAAACAAGAAAAGGATAATGAGCAGAGCTGGCAGCAAGATATGCTGAAAAGCGTAAATGAAGCACGCAAGAAAGCAGGAAAAAGCGAACTGAAACTGAACGAAAAATTATGTGAAGCAGCGCAGATTCGTGCAGAAGAATGTTTGAAAAAATATGACCATAAACGTCCTGATGGCAGCGAATGTACCACAGCTATGGATGAGGTAGGGGTAAAATACAGCTATTGGGGTGAAAATATTAACGAAAAGCAGGAGAGCGTATCTTCTACTATGAAATCTTGGCTTGGTTCCAAAGGACATAAAGCAAACATTGTGAACGGTAATTTTGACCAGGTGGGTTTTGGCAGAGCAAAAGATAAGTCTGGAAAATATTACTGGGTTCAGATGTTCGCAAAGGTGAAATAATTGTTTGAAAGATTGTCTTTGTTTCCTAAATTTGATATATTAAGGACAAAAAAGTAATAAAAAATGATGAAACTGTGACAAAAAAACGCAGAAAAAAATGCACAATTTGTAAACAATTATAAACGATTTTTTGTTTTCGATTGACAGAGAAGATCTAATATGCTAGAGTTAATTTGTTAAGAATAATGATAATATCCTTCTAATGGAATAAAGAAAGGTTGTGTAAAAACATGAGTTGTGTCAAAATTTCTGAAGCAGAATATCCGTTAATGGAGTATATTTGGGCGCATGCACCAATTTCTGCATCTGCATTGGCTGCATATTCTTTGGACGCATTTAATTGGAAGAAAAATACCACTTACACTGTCATCAAAAGATTGACTCTGAGAGGTGCTTTGGAAAGACAGGAGCCGGGCTTTATGGTAACTCCTTTGGTTACAAAAGAGCAGGTACAACAGTCTGAGTTGGAACGCCTGTGCAATCGTGTCTTTGCAGGTTCTTCAAAGGATCTTGTTCTTTCCTTCCTTTCCAGTAATTCACTCAGTGATGAGGATCTAGCAGAAGTAAAAGAAGTGGTAAAGGAATTCCATCGTTAACAAAGGAAAATACTTTACAAAAAAGCTCATTTGTTTTCTACAAAACAAATGAGCTTTTTTTGATGTTTTTATCTAGCAGTTCGAGAACGTTTAAAAAGAACATGGCGGACGGCAACAAACAAAGAACCAATATTGGCAACGACCATCAACATAGTTAGGACTACTTCAAATAAAATCCATCCCCTAATTTCCAAAATCATAATAACAGCTTGTGCAATCAATACAGCTGTATTAAAGATAAGTTTAGGTGCATTAAACTGCATTGGTAAAAATCTTCTGGTATCAATGATGCGCAGTACGAAAACAACGAGATAACTTATGAAGGTTGCAAGAGCAGCACCATTGACTGCAAGATCTGTCTGAATCAGGAAAAAACTGAGAGAAACATTGATTATAGCACCAATTCCGGTGGTGATAAAATTTAGAACACTTTTCTTTTCCACCATGTAAACACTGCCTAAGAAGGTGGACATACAGGAAAAAACAGTGGACAGAAGAAGTAGCGGAATGAATTTCCAAGAGGGATAGAAGGCGTCTGATACCAAAATTTTGGTGATTACTTTGGAAAAAAGAATCAGCCCGGAGGCCGCAGTACAAATCAGAGCTTGATAACACAGAAAAACACGAGTAAAGAAAGAAGCGAGCTTTGAAGGGGAATCGCTGACAGCGGACATCTGCCATGCGTCCATAAAGATGTTGGACATCAGAACAATGATAGTTGGAATTTTATAGGCAACGGCAAACAGACCATTTGCCTCTGCACCTAAGAAGCCCGCAATCAGGTAGCGGCTTGCCATATTGTTAATCCACCAAAAGATGGAATTTGGAATCAAAGGAATAGAGTAACGCAGCATTTCCTTGGATGTGGAGAGATTGAGGTGACGTATTTTCAGATAATGCCCCAGTCCTGCAATATAAAACAAGAAAATGGAGGAGAGGGTGTCAGCGGAAATCATAGCAAGCATATAACCGTTGATGCCCCACTTTAAAACTACCAGATATAAAACATTAAAGAAAATGGTTGTGGCAGTCGAAAGAATTCCATCAATGGCGTACAATTTAACGTAACCTTTGGCACGTACAAACTGTGAACACAATGAGCGCATTGAGGACATCAGCACAAAGACATAAATCATGAAAGTGTTCTCATTTAGATATGGGATGTGGACAAGTAAAGGCTCCAGTAGAAGGAGGAGGAGGAATCCGCTGATAATGGTGAGAAAGCCGGTTGTGAAAACATCGCTTTTTTTGTAGTACTTATCCAGCCCAAAACGTATAATGCCATTGATGATGCCGCAAGAAACAACAGGAAGTAAAAAGTTGCCTATCTGTACCATCAAATCAACAGTACCATATTGCGTTTCATTTAGAACAGAGGTATAAAGTGGCATCAATAAAAAGACCAGCACCTTCGAACTGAATGTGCCGACCGCAAAAATGAGGGTATTTGAAAGCAATTTACGATATTTATCCAAAATGATTCTCCTGACATCATAGTTTGTGCAAAGTCAAAAATTAGGAAACAAATACCATTATAGCATTTTTTTGTCTAAAAAGAAATGCTTATTGTAAGGAAAGTTTTGATTCAAAGGGGAAACTTCTTGAAAAGGCTTGTTTTTACCGGTTTCTATTATTTTTTTTTGCAAAAAAGGGCTTTTCTAAATAAAACGGGCTGGAAAGTTTTTGTGAGTATGTTATAATACCTTTGGCTTTCTTTATTATGAGAAAAATATAGTGTGTTTTTTCTATTTTTCGTGCGGGAACGAGGTTGATATAAAAATGAACGAGAATCAACTGTTGGAGATAACAACAGAAATCGGTTGGAAATTATTGGAAAGCGGAGCAGAAATATATAGGGTGGAAGAATCCATCAGCAGAATGCTGGAAGCATATGGTTGTCCAAAGGCAGAGGTTTTTTCGATTCCGTCCTGTATTATTGTGACCATCAATGATGAAAATGGAAATGCTTTAACAAGAGTTAGGAGAATTAGGTCTTCGGCTTTGAATTTTGACCGGATTGACCGATTGAATAATTTGTGTCGTTATGTATGTTCTGAAAAGCCGGAGCTGAAGATGATAAGAAAATCATTGGATGCAATTTTAGAAAAACCGGATTATTGTTTTTGGACGAAGATGTTTTTTACAGCTTCGATTTCGGCATCATTTACTTTATTTTATGGTGGAGCTTTTCAGGATTCTTTTGTATCTTTTTTTATCGGTATTCTGCTGTTTTTGTTGTTGTTTATGTTGGGAAAATTTCGTACAAACAGTTTTTTTCAAAATATCTTTGGAAGTGCACTGGTAGCAGGGCTGTCACTGTGGACCACTGCAATGGGATGGACCATACATTATGATAAAATGATTATCGGAACATTGATGAATTTGGTGCCGGGTATTGCAATTACCAACGTTATGAGAGATATTTTAGGCGGAGATTTGCTGGCGGGCATTATCAAGTTAGTGGATTCGTTTATGGTGGCGGGGGGAATTGCTTTGGGAGCCGGTATGGCAATTTCTAGTTTGCGGTTTTTCTTTCCGGGAATTTGAGGACAGGGGGATATCAAGATGTGGATGATAGAAGAAATACCGGTTTTTATCTATACCTTTCTGGCTTGCTTTTCATTTTGCTTTATTTTTAAATTTCATAAACTGTCACATATGATTGCAGCAGCCACCGGAGGAATGTTGAGCTGGGTGTTTTATGTTGCCTGTGCGCCGACAGGAAATGACTTAACACAATATTTGATTTCAACAATTATTGTGTCCTCTTATGCAGAAATTATGGCAAGGGTATTTAAAGCTCCTGTAACCGGTTTTTTGACCATTGGAATTCTTCCTTTGGTTCCGGGAGGCGGTATTTATTATACAATGGAATATTGTGTTTCGGGGGATACTGATATGTTTATTGAAACAGGAATCCATACCATTGCTATAGCAGGTGCATTGGCAGTGGGGGTGCTTGTAGTATCTTCGCTGGTAAGGCTGGTTCATATGATGAGATTAAATCTAAAACAGAGAATAAAAAGCAAAACATAGCAGAAAATTTAAAAAAAAGAAAAAATATAACGATTTTCTTTGTGGAAACAACTATTTGTTTTTACAAAACTAAGAAGAAATTTTTTCAAAAAGCCGAAATATTAGGAAACATGTAAAACTTTTAAAAATATTCTATTGTTTTTTAAAATATTCATGATATACTCAATAAACGTATATCATGGATACTTTATAAAGATATGGAGAGTTTATTATCATGGAAGATTACATACTACGGATCAATCTGTTGGTTTTTATCACTCTGACAGTATTCTATTTGTATCAGATGATTTATGTTGTAGTTGTGCTTTTTAAAAAGCACAAAGAGAAACAGAGTACTCCATGCAAACTTCATCGCTTTGGTGTTGTGATTGCAGCCAGAAATGAGAGTGTGGTAATTGGAAATCTGATTCGCAGCATAAAGAACCAAACCTATCCGTCAAGGTTAGTTGATATTTTTGTGGTGGCAGACAACTGCACCGATAATACTGCTGATATTGCACGGCAAGAAGGCGCAGTGGTTTATGAACGCTTTAATCAAATACAAATAGGAAAGGGCTATGCCTTGGATTTTGCGTTTCATCACATAGCTCAGGATTATGGCAACAACTACCACGATGCCTTCTTTGTATTTGACGCAGACAATCTTTTGGATTCACACTACATTGAAGAGATGAATGTAGTGTTTAGTCAGGGCTGTCAGGTTATTACCAGTTATCGTAACTCTAAAAATTATGCAACCAACTGGATTACCGCAGGCTATTCTCTGTGGTTTTTGCGAGAAGCAAAATATCTGAACAATGCCCGCATGATGCTGGGAACAAACTGTGCAATCTCCGGAACGGGGTTTTTAATCAGCAGCAAAATTGTTCACAAATATGATGGCTGGAAATTCCATCTGTTGACCGAGGATATTGAGTTTTCGGTGGCAAGTGCTATTGAAGGAGAACGCATCGGTTATTGTGAAAAAGCCATTTTGTATGATGAACAGCCGGAAACGTTCCGCCAGTCTTGGACACAGCGTCTGAGATGGTCTAAAGGCTTTTATCAGGTGATTTGGAACTATGGGGGGTCTTTGCTTTCTAAATTGATAAAGGACAAGAATCACCCCTTTTCCTGTTATGATATGTTTATGACAATTGCCCCGGCATCCTTATTGTCGCTAGCTTGTTTACTTTTAAATGTTATCTTTTTATTGGTTGCCGTTTTCCGACCACATTATGTGGACACCTTGGTTATTTTGGCAGGAAAATCTATTCTATTCTCTTTTGTAAATTTCTATGTGGTTTTATTTGCGATGGGCATGCTGACCACTATTACAGAATGGAAGCAGATAAAAGCTCCGGCACACAAAAAGATTTTGTATGCCTTTACTTTCCCTTTGTTTATTTTTACCTATATTCCGATTTCAATTGTGGCTCTGTTTAAGAATGTTCAGTGGACCCCAATTACCCATTCGGTAACAAAATCAGTAGAAGAAATGAAATAGACGCTGTAATGAACAGCAAAAATATAAAGACAAGCAGCAAATCATTTTAAGGTTTGCTGCTTGTTTTTTTTAGAAACAGATGGTTGTGAGCGTATCATTAAAAGCCTTTGGCAATAGTTTGCCAAAGGCTTTATCAATATTATTGGTAGACTCAGCGATTTTTACCAAGCCCAAAACTGATAGAGAGGGCTTTGTTTACCTGGGACATTGAATCGGCATCAATAGTTCCCATTTTTTCCCTGAGTCTGCGCTTGTCAATGGTGCGGATTTGTTCCAGCAGTACAACAGAATCTTTGGAAAGACCACAGTTTTTTGAGTCCAGCTCAATATGTGTGGGGAGCTTTGTTTTTTCCCTTTGGCTGGTGATGGCAGCAGCAATCACGGTAGGGCTGTATCGGTTGCCCACATCGTTTTGAACGATCAGTACCGGACGTACACCGCCCTGTTCTGAGCCGACTACCGGACTTAAATCAGCATAGTAAATATCTCCTCGTTTCACAGTATCACGCTCCGACGTTTCGTTTAATTGAACTTCGCTTATATTGTAACCGAAAAAATTACTGCTTAATCATTCCAATTTATTTTTTCTATCAGCAGACAGTAGAAATTTTCTTTAAGATGATTAAAAGAATTTGTTTTGAGCCTGGCGACAGAAGAGAGGCAGAAGAATTGACACAGCCTCTTTTTTATCCTATGGGAGCAGATAAAAAATGTGCAGGAAAATCCGGACAAAAACAGAGAGGAAAGCATATACTGATTGCAGTATTTTTTAGAAAGTAGGTTTTTTAGGAGGATAGAAGCATCTTTTTACCGATTTTTACAGGGAGAGTTTGACAGCGGCTGCCAGGAAAATTTTGCAGATGTGTAAAGAGGATTCCAGCTTTTCCAAGCCAAGGGAAGAAATGTGCCAGCAATCCGGTAAGAAGGCTGGGAGTTTTTAGAATTAAGAAAAATTGTCTTAAAATCAGATTGTATAAATGATGTGATATATATACTATATACAAATAAACGGAGAACGCTGCCAGAAAAATCCTGTTGCCAAATAGAACATGACCCCGTATAATAGCCTCAGGACTTAATTGAACGACAAAAGTAAAAATAATAATCTCAGGAGGCAACTCGAAAAAATGAAAAAATTTGTATCTATGTTTTTGGCAGTGTGTGCAATGTCCGCAATGAGCGTGACAGCATTTGCACAGCAGGCACAGGCGGTGAATGTGACTTCGGATGAAAAAATGAAAATTTCTTTCGGAGAAGAAAAATTTAGCGAACTTCTTTTGCCGGGTCAGACCTATACTTATCCGCTGTATATTGAACAGCAGGACGGCAAAGTGGTTCCGCTGACCGACGAGCATCTGAAAGATGTTAAGCTGAGAGCAGAAAGCAAGGATGGAAAATCTGCTATTTCTTCTTTTAAAGTTGAAGAAGAAAACGACAAATATCAGTTGGAAGTAACTACACAGGCAGGCTGGCCAACCAAAGAAGTTGAGGTGGAGGGTGCAGTAAAAGCTGTAAAACGCTCTAATGGTCAGGTTGTGGGGAGTGCAGAAGCGGAGCTGAAAGTGGGTTACCCAACCATCAGCGATGAAGCTCTCGAAGCAGTGAAGGCAGACGAATATATTTTTGTTGAGCCGGCAGCACCGGTCATCTCCACAAAGCAGTTTGAAAAGTTGGACGAATATGCAGATGGTGGCAAAGTGACCCTTACCAACGGGATGTGGAAGTATGAAGTGAGAATATCTGGTCAGGAAGCAGTTAATATGCTGTACAACGAAAGAGCGATTAAAGAGGTATCCTCTATGTTTGAGGACCAGAACTTTAAATATGTATCCTTCCCGGGTGGTCCTGCTTTTGATTTTACAGGAAAGATGACGATTGATGTGTCTGATGAAATGGAAGATTTCAATGGTAAATTCTATGTTTACCGCTACCTCAAAGGTACTTTGCACAAAATTGATGCAACCGTTGATTTAGATGATGAGTCTGTTTCCTTTGAAACCAAAAATCTGGGCAGATTTGTGATTACAGATAAAGAAATTGCAGATAAAACAATCGTGGATAAGAGCTTTGTTTCCCAGTCACAAAACCCAGAGCAGAAACCGGAAACCGAGAAGCCGGCTGAACAGAAACCGGAATCTGAAAAACCGGCAGGCAATGTATCGGACAAAAACGACTATCAGTCCGGAAATTTTGATAAAGGAAACCCTGATACCGGTGCAAAAGATTATGTGGGACTGGCAGCAATGGCAGCAGCAGTTTCCGCAGCAGGTATTGCACTTAACAGAAAGAAACGCTAACCAGATTTTATATTGAATAAAAAGTCCGTCCTGTGAGGAAAGCCGCTGTACCCCTTATATGAAATTTAAGGTGGGAGCGGCTTTCTTCTTTATTTTTAGATAATTATTGCGAATCTTTTTAAAAATATTTTGCTGAAGGAAATGCTGTCATAAAAGATTGACAGCATGAGATAAACATTCTATAATGAACTTAACCTAAGAAGTTATGAATTTATGACTTCAATCTATGAAAAAGGTACAGGAAAGGAAGTTTGTTATGGTTGTAGAAACTGTTCAGGAATTATTTGACTTTATCGAGCAGTCTCCAAGCTGTTTCCATGTTATTGACAATGCAAAAAAAATGCTGGAAAAAGAAGGCTTTGAAGAGCTGTGTGAAAATAAAAAATGGGAAATCAAAGAGGGCGGAAAATATTTTGTTACCCGAAACCTTTCTTCTATCATTGCATTTAAGGTTCCAAGCAAAGAGTTTAAATCTTTCCATATTGTTGCCAGCCACAGCGATTCTCCGACATTTAAAATTAAAGACAATCCAGAACAATCTGTAAAAGGCAAATATGTACAGCTGAACACCGAACGCTATGGCGGCATGATTTATTCAACATGGTTTGATCGTCCGCTTTCTGTTGCAGGTCGTGCTTTGGTGAAAACAGAAAAGGGAGTAGAAACAAAGCTGGTTAACATCGACCGTGATCTTTTGGTAATCCCAAATTTGGCAATTCATATGGACCGTAACGCAAACGACGGTATGAAATATAACCCACAGGTGAACCTGCTGCCATTGTTTGGAGATGCTGCTGCAAAAGACAGCTTTGACCAGCTGGTTGCACAGGCATGTGGTGTGGCAGAAGAAGACATTATTTCCAGCGACTTGTATCTGTACAATCGTGTGAAGCCGGTAGTTTGGGGCGCACATAACGAGTATCTGTCTTGTGCAAAGCTGGACGACCTGGAATGTGCATTCTCTTCTTTGAAAGCATTTGTAAAATCAGGCAATGAGGAAACTGTTTCTGTCTGTGCTGTTTTTGATAATGAAGAGGTGGGCAGCGGTACCAAACAGGGTGCAGACTCCACCTTCTTGTATGATATTCTGCACAGAATCAATATGAATCTGGGAAGAAGCGAAGAAGATTACTACACTGCTGTAGCCTCCAGCTTTATGCTGTCCGCAGACAATGCACATGCACTGCATCCAAACCACCCGGCAATCTCTGACCCAACCAATCAGGTATTCCTGAATGAAGGTATTGTAATTAAACACAATGCAAATCAGAAATATACTACCGATGCAGTTTCCGCAGCTCTGTTCCAGAGTATGTGTAAAGAGCATCAGGTACCATACCAGAACTTTGTAAACCGTTCTGATATTGCAGGCGGCTCCACATTGGGAAACATTTCCAACTCCCATGTATCCCTGAATAGTGTTGATATCGGTGTTCCACAGCTGGCAATGCACTCCAGCTATGAAACAGCAGGCGTGGTTGACCTTGGTTATATGATTTGCGGAATGGAAGCATTTTACAATTGCGCTGTTGTTGCAGAACGTGACGGAAGCTACGAGATTCATTAAGTTAAGGTCTATTTCAATAACAACATATCACAAGAGGCATCTCAATAGAAATTGAGATGCCTCTTGTTTATATATGGTTCCAAAAGATTATCATATATTATGGAATGATAGCAAACAAATTAGAACCGTGCTGTGTTTGGATAGTCTGCTCGAGTTTTGCAAGCATCTTTTCCTTATCCTGTGGAAGAGTTCCTCGTACACGAAATTTGATAAGATCATGGAAACTATCATAGGAAAGATTAGGAACATCCAGAAGACTGATAAGATGTTTATCCTCCAGTAGATTTTCCTGCTCAGTAGCAAGAGAAAATTTTCCTGATTCATAGTCTTGATACAGAGGAGCTTTTTGGTGAAGGAACAGGGAAAAGTTGGTGATACGTTGAGGCTGGGTACGGTTTAGAAATTCAGCTGTTTTTTCGGCATTTTCGATTCCTCTGCCACTTCCGGCAATGCCGGTCATGATGTGGGCATTAAAAATAAATCCAAACTGCTTTACACGGGAAATTTCGTGGTATGCCTGCTGAAGATTGTGGTCTTTGTGAATGGCAGAAAGAACATCGTCTAAACCGGATTCAACCCCAATATACAGATTTCGCACTCCGTTTTGATAAAGCACTTGCAGTTCGTTGTCGGATTTGGTGCGGATATTTGTAATGGTGGCATCCATGTTGATTTGCTGGCAGTTCGGAAAATAGTGGTGGATTCGTTCGAGAATTTGAAGAAGATAGTCGGTGTGAAGTCCAAACGCATTTCCATCACCGAGAAAGATTTTTTTAGGTTTACCACCCGCTTGGCTGACACGCTTGAGTTCTGCTTCTACTTGCTCAAAAGGAAGAAGATGATAGTTTAGATGTTTGAAAAGGGTACAAAAAGTACAGCGATTGTAAGAGCAGCCCACCGCAACAGGCAGCATAAACGACGATTTTTCCATAGGCGGACGACAGATTTGACCTTCATATTCCATACAAAGACCCCCTTGGGATAGATAAAATAATAAAATATTCTTTGTATATATTTTATCACCAAACAGTTTGCACGACAAGCACAAACAAAAAGCGTACCAATCGATTGATTGGTACGCATAAAAATTTATGGTTTAATTTTTCGACATTCCAGATAAAAGCGTTTATCGCCTGCTTGACCCATAGAGAAGGTTTTTCTTGGAAGAATACCGTCAATCAGAATGGTTTCAAACAGGGATTCTTTTGGAATGGAGGGGAAAAGAATACCGATATTGTCAACCTGTGCTGCCAGCTGGCGAACGATGGCTTCACCATGGACATAGTCCACTTTTCCGGAGAAGTTGCGAATGTAGTGGTCGATAAAGTTTTGAACAGTGCCGGTGACAACATTAGAGGTCGGGTCAGCAATCCAGATTCGTTTTGTTTCATCTCCAATGATGCAATCAAAATATTGTTGTCCTTCCATTGGGGAGAAAGAGATGTGATGTACTTTACTCAACTGATGGAGAAAGTTTAATGTATCCACACCGAATACAACACGGTTGATAGGTTCAAAATCAAAAGAATTATCATGAAGATTTACAATCTCTGCCATGGTGTAGCGAGCAGGGTGATTTTTCAGCTTCTGCGGAGAAAGGGTGCGCTTGAGATTTTCGTAGTGAAGTTTAGCAGTAGCAAGAGAGTTGTTGCCATCTCCCACAGCATAGACAAAGATTCCTTTATCAGTAATTCCGTATTTTTCTTTCATGGCTTCCTGGGTAGCCAGTGCAGTGAGGGCTATATCAATGCGGTCAGACTGTTGCGGAGTTACCAAATAACCGCTGATACTTCCGCTATCCTTCATTAAATCAAAGGAGTAAAGGGGCTGCATCTGCTCCAATCCATCCTCTAAAAAGGGGAAGATAGTATTTTCGCGGTCATCAATAAGCAGCATAGTGTGAGAAACTTCCATTGGGGATAAATCTCGTGCCAGCAAACGAGGTTCGATGCGGTTTTGAATAACGCCTTCAGTAGCGCGTACAGTGGTACGGGAGGCCGGGTGGAATTCATACTGTTCCAAATCCACCAGACCAATCAGTCCATGACGGATTTTTCCGTTACTTAAAACTCGGCGAGTGTAGATGTAATCATTTACTTCATAAAATAAGTGCCGACGAAGATAAGTACGCATTGCCCGATTGACAGAAGCGATATGTTGGTCCAAATCTTCACTGTCAAAATTGATTTCAGGGACAATCATGTTGAAAGTAGATGGTTTTGTTTTAACAAATGTTTCGACATCGTGCCAATATTTTGGCTGTGAAGTAAACTGGTCACAGGCAATGACACTCCATGCTGTCATATTTTCAACTTTAGGTACTAAAATATCGCCTTTTGAAAAACCGGTGTTGTTCACGGCTGCAATCCTCCTAAGATATTAACAATAAAAGCAATGAGAGAATCCTCATATCAAACAAAATTAACAAACTCTTTGTTTAAAATAGTTGTTTGCATTGTTATCATATCACAATATTCAATAAATTTCCAGCATGATGATATATTTTATCTATAGATTCCGGAATAAAGTTATAAAAAGTTTGATATCATGCTATTTCTGTGTTTTTTACAAAAAGACCACGAAAAATCAACCGAAATTACAGAAGTATCGTTCAATATGCCGGTATTTCTAATTATAATCACAACAATGATACCATGATTTTAAATAAATTACAAAGGCTTTTCAGAAAAAAATTTACAAAATAAGTCTTTTAAAAGATAAATTCACTTACATCTATACATTTAGCAGCACCAAGCAGGTCACGTTGACGGTAGTCAAAAAGAAAAGCAGTCGGTTGCTGCTGCAAAGTGAGAGGATTGTAATCAAAAATTTGCAGGTGAGCTTCCTTTGCCAGTTGTTTGGAAGAAATTCCGCTGTGAGCAGGAAGAAATTGCTGTATTTGTTCTTCATTTCGGTAGAAGTCCCGTATTTTATCTTTGAAGGTGAGGTTTTGCTCGGTGTGAATCCATATTGGAAATTTTTTAGGCTTCCCATGTAAACACAAATCAAACAGGCAAAGGTCGTGAAATAACGGAAGTTGGAAGGTGCGATTTGGGTGACGGTAAAAGTAATATTCTTTTAAGGTGGTACATCTATCCTCAAAGTTTTGTGGAATCAGACGAAGACCGTTGGCAACTTTCCATTTGCCAAACTCTAAAAAGAAAGAGAAAGGCGAAGATTCCTGTGAAAGAATCCAACAAATTTGTGTTGCAAATAATCCGCTGTTATAATAATCTTCCACCGCAGCTTCCATATCTTTAAGCAAAAGCAGTTCGTCATAGTCAATCCATTTGGTGCGGATGACCTGAAAAGGGGCTTTGTGGCTGTATACAAGACCATAGCTCTCGGCAGCTTGAGCCATATAGGAGCCTTTGAGTACTTTTAGAAAGCCCATCTGCATCTGCTGCGGACGAATTTGCATGACGGTATCAAAACTGTTTGCAAAGCTGGAAAGGTTTTCAAACGGCAATCCGGCAATTAAGTCAAGATGGAGATGGATGTTTTTAGATTCATCCAGCTTTCGGCAGATACTGAGCAGCCGCTCGGTATCAGTGGTACGGCGGATTTCTCGAATGGTATCGGAGTTTGTGGATTGTACACCGATTTCAAATTGAAAAAGTCCCTTTCGAACCGTCTTTAAAAAGGCGATCATTTCTTCGTCAATCAAGTGGGCAGTCAGTTCAAAATGAAAATTTGTAATACCGTTATCGTGTTCGACAAGATATTTCCAGATAGCCATGGTATGCTCTTTAGAGCAATTAAAGGTGCGGTCTACAAATTTAACCTGGCGTACATGGGCATCAAGAAAGCGTTGCAGCCGTTCGGTAGCCAAATCGATTGGAAGATAGCGAACTTTTCCTGCCACAGAAGAAAGGCAGTAACTGCATCGAAACGGGCAGCCGCGAATGGTTTCAAAATAAAGAATACGGTCAGAGAGTTTGGATAAATCAGGATAAGGAAAAGGAAGTTCAGACAAATCCAGTAAAGGTGCAGCGGGGTTTGTGGTGATTTCCCCTTTATCGTTTTTCCACACCAGGGAGTGGACGTCGTGAATACAACGTTTTTTATTTAAAAATTCAAGGTATTCTAAAAATGCAATTTCTCCTTCTCCACAAAGGACAGCATCAAATGCAGGATGCTGCTTTAAAATATCCTCGCTGTTATAGCTGACCTCCGGACCGCCGGCGATGATGATGGTATTGGGGCAGATTCTACGATATTCTTCTGCAAGATCCAGCATCATTTCGATGTTCCAGATGTAGCAAGATAGCATGAGCACATCGGGACGGTAACGGTAAATTTCATCTAAAATATCAGGAAGATGCTGATTGATGGTATATTCTGCCATTTCACAGTGATAACCACGTTCAGATGCAAATTGACAAAGGTAACGAATGGCAAGATTTGTATGAATAAATTTTGAGTTGAGTGCTGTCAGCAGGACCTTCATAATGGAATTCTCTCCTTAGTTTTGGATTTTTCGTTTCTATAAAATGATACCACAGTAAAATAGGAATGAAAACCTCTAATTTTGATTAAATTCCAGATGAGATGGAAAGACTAGAAAAGAATTAATATCAATAGGGAGGATAGCATAATGGCGGAGATGCAAACAAGATACCGCAGGGCGGTGATTGGAATTTACAGTGATAAAGTGGCTTTGTCTGTGGAAGAAAAAAATGAAGGGGGAGGCGGATTTTGCCTGTACCGCCAGCAGATAGAGGAAGATTTTTTGCAAAAAGACAGCAGAGCAGATGTTGTGAAATTGTCTGAATCAATACAGCAGTTGATTGAACTTGCAGACAAGCTGTTATGTGATGATGTGTGCTGTGTTGGATATGGTTTGCTGCGTTATCATCAAGGGCTGCATCAGGAGCTGGAACATAGGCTGGGAAGGGAGATTCGGATAATATCCGGACAAGAGCAAGCCAAGGCAGCGTGGAAGGCATTACAGCATGGCGGAGAGATTGGAATGAACAGCGGGGATATGAGTACCCAGTTGTTTTTAAATGAAGCAAGTTTTAATTGTCAGGAAAGCTTTCCGCTTGGCTGGAGGGAAGTTTGGCAAGGGGCAGTATTGATTCCGACTCGGGCACAAGAAGTGCAGCTGCGGCAAAAAATACGAGCTTTAGCAGAGCGTTCAGGTTTTCCGCAAAAAAGCAAAGCAAACAGATTGAAGGTGAGTGGGATGGATTCGGTAGCACGTTTTATGCTTCTGCTTGCCGGAGAAACAGAACACATTCGGGACGAGCTTTCGCTGGAGCGTCCAATATTAGGAAGAATGATGCGTTTGATGAGAAATCCATCACTGCGGTGGTTGGATGCACTGGAACGCTCCTCTTGTATTTTTCCTCAAAAAATATATTGTCAGATGCTGATTTTAGACATCATCATGGAGGTGCTTTCGGTTTCTCAAGCGTCACTTTGCCGAGTTTGCATAGAGGATTACCTATATCATGAAGAAAAAGTTTTATTAAAAGAGTGTAATTAGAGGACATCTGAAAAGTAGAAAGTCTGATATACTTTTATAATGAAAGGTATCCGGTGTATAAAGACACCTTGAGGTTCTAAAAGATTCTCGCACGATATGTTTTTCACCCATCTGCTTACTACAAAAATTGATTTCTTTATATTTAGATACGCCGCAAAATTATCTTTTATTTTTTATAAAAGTTTAAAGATAAAAATAGCTATTTACCCCAAAAGTTAAAAATTATCACAGAGTTTAAAATGTGTTATAAACCAGGCAGCAGATATTTCAGAAAAAGAGTAAAAAGCAATTGAAGAGGCTTTGAGAAAAGTAAGTTGTGAACGGATTTTGCCTTGACAAGTAGGCATAATGCTGTTATAGTGGTACTACATCAATAGGAGTAAAGAGGTGAGAACAGGGTGCAGGAAAAGATAAACGAAGAAGACAAAAGAACAGAGCAGACCTGTTCTTGCAAAACGGACTCTTTGGCAGAAAATTACAGCATTGGTGAATACCGAATCTTAAATGTGCTGTCACAAAACGGTGAAGGCATCACCTATCTTGCACAAGACAGTGTTGTGGGCGATACGGTGCAGATTAGGGAGTTTTTTCCCGGAAATATGGCACAGCGATGTGAAGATGGCTGCTGCATAAAACCCTTGCCGGAATGTGCAACAAAATTTAAATATTTTCGGGCATCGTTTATGGATCTCTACCAGACCCTCGGAGCAGAAAAGGAAAACGAATGCTTGATTCCTTTGATTCAGATTGTCGAGCAGAACGGCACGGTTTATGTAGTCAGTGAGTATCACTCAGTGCAAACGCTGGAAGAATATCTGACACAGCAGGGAGGAAAGGATTGCTGGTGCAAGGCAAAGCAGTATCTTTTGCCGTTATATAATGCACTTTCTAACCTGCATAAAAAGGGGATTACTCATCAGGGAATTTGCCCGCAAAATATCTTATTGGACGAACAGCAGCATCCGTTTCTGACAGGATTTTCTCTTTCGGAACTTCGCACCGTAAAGGGTGAACTTGGTTCAGAGCTGTTTGACGGATACTCTGCCCCAGAGCAGTACCAGGCTGAAAACTGGAAAGGAACCTGGACAGATGTTTATTCTATGGGGGCTGTGACCTATTATGTTTTAACGGGAACGGTTCCCCCTCAGGCTTGTGAACGTCTACAGGAGGACACCCTGATCCCCGCAGCACAGCTAGAAGAAACTGTGCCGGAAAACGTTTCTGACGCACTGTTGGAAGCTATGGAGCCACAGGCAGATAAACGATATGAAAACATGGACGTTCTCACAGGGAAGATGCTGGAAACAACATCTTCCAATACAGCAGTGTTTCGAGTAGAGGACACACAGAACAAATCGACCGTTCATTTAGAAAAAGATGATGAGTTAAAATCGCAAAATAACGGTAAAACCTATATTGTGATTACAATGGTAGCTACCTTATTGATATTGGTTTTGAGTGTTCCAAAGTTGTATCAATACATCAATGACAGCTGGACTACTTTTTCCAATGACTTTTCATGGGAACAGAATTCTAATGTTTCCGAAGAAAAAATAGAAAAGGCAGAAAAAGATATGCATACCCATGAAGTTGAAAATTTTGTGGGAAAGGCATCGTCTGATGTTTTATCTAATCCAGAATATGAAATGTGGTACCATTTTGAACAGGTCCAGGAATACAACGAGAAGTTTGAGCAAGGTGTAATTATGAAACAGTCTGTTCCGTCAGGAACTCAGATTGGAAGAAAAACGACAGTAACTTTATATATCAGTAAAGGCTCTGAAAAAGAACCTTTGCCGGAGCTGGCTGGAAAAACACTGGAAGAAGCAACTGCCATTCTTTCCGGAATGGGAAAACAGTGGAAAGTGGTTGAAGGCGAAAGTGATGTGATAAATTCAGGGTCTGTCTTTCGGACAGAGCCGCCAGCAGGAACCGAGCTGAGCAAGGGTAAGTCGGAGCAGATTATTTTATATGTAGCGGTAGAACGCGACAAACAAGAAGATGACCAGACAGATTTGGATGATGATACTCAGATTCTAAGCCAAAAAAATTCCGACAGAAAAGTAATTAAGAAAAAAGAAAAAAGCAAGTCGTCTAATTAGACGACTTGCTTTTCCTTTGTTACTCAAGTTATATAGCGATGGGAGTTGCGATCAATACACCTGACCAAAAGGGGGAATGCATCATAGGTGCAATTTCTACATGGGCAGGGGGCTGGGGCAACGGTTTTGTTGCAGATTGCGGAGAAACTGCCGATAATACGGAAACAATCATCAGAAGGGTAAAAATAGATTTCATGATAAACTTCCTTTCAAACTCACGACATTATTCTAAAGGTGGTTTGTTGTTCTGAAAACAGAATAACATAAAGAGGGCAAAAACTTTGTCGCACAAAGGAGGAAAGAAATCTTTGAGAAAAAAGATGAGAATTATTTTCCGTATTCTTCTGCATTTTCTGTGGCAAGCTGGATAGAATCAATCAGCTTCATAATATCATCGGAATTGCTGGAGCGTTCTGTAAACAGATTTGCACTGATTACACCTTTATCTGCTTTTTGGTAGTGGATAAAATAAAATCCGGCAGGGCTTCCTTCCACAGCTCCGGCAGAATAGGTAAAGGTAAAAGAAAACAGTCCGTTTTCCTGTTTATCATCCACATATTTCTGCATATCGTTGATGGTGGGATCAGACTTATAAGCATCTTCCATCTGCTTGACAGTTTGTTCCAACTGGTTCATACTTTGTTCGGAGGAGTCATAGAAGATATATCCTCGGCAGCTGGGGTCGCTTGCCATTGTGATGGTCATGTTATTCGCCAGTTCATCATAGGTTACATTAAAAGGGTCTGAAACGGTAATTTCAAATCCACTGTCAAAAATTTTATAGCAGCCTTGGGAAGACTGGGCAGAGATCTCATCCTGGTTGTCTTTGTCCGTTTCATCATCATCTTTGCTTTGAGTGCCTTTATCATCATCTTCTTTAGGTTCGTTATTTTGCTCAGAGGAATCTTCGGCAGACGGTTTATCATCGGGAGCATCTTGCTGTTGATTCTCCTCTGCTGATGGAGATGGATTTTCATCTACAGGGGGGGTGTCCGAAACAGGTCGAGAGCAGCCACCAAAAGCGATTAGGCAGACTAGCAGCAGAGTAAAAAGTTTGTTTTTATTTTTCATCAGGATACCACCTTTCCAAATTGACTGTGGTTCATAATAATTTAAAATTATTTTATCATACTGTGTTTTGTCTGTAAACATTGGCTATTGTAAAATTTTGTCAGAAAGGAAAAAAGAATGGAAAGAATCATAATTTGTATTGCCTCAAAAGAGGGAGCGGATACAAAACAATTAAGCAGTTTGGGCAAAGAACTTGCATGGCAGGCACTGGAGCGTTTGAGTGGATTTTCAAAAACAGAATTGGAAGAAAAAGGAGTTGTACTGCAAAAAGAAAAAAGTGGTCGTCCTGTCTTTTGGGGAATTGGAGCAGAAGTATCAATCAGCCATACAAAAGGATTGGCGGTTGCGGCAGTATCCTCGAAAAGATTGGGGATTGATTTAGAGTGCAGCGGACGTGAAAGTGTGAAGGTTGCAAAGAGAATGTTTTCAAATTATGAACAGCAATGGATTTCAGAACAAAAGCAAGAGGGAAAAACAGAAGCTTTTGCAACAGTGTGGACATTGAGAGAGGCATATGCAAAATGGACCGGACTGGGTCTTGCAAAGATGCCACAAGTGGAATTTAAGATAACAGCAAAAGATATTTTGTGCAGCGACAAAAAATGTATGGCAAAAAGTTTTTCATTACACCTAAATCAAAATTACCTTATATCGCTGGTGACAGATTCTCAAGAAGGTGCAGAAATAGATGTCTTTTTGGCCGAAAAAAACTTTTTTAAAAAAATCTGGAAAAACGCTTGACAAAATCTAAGTTGTTGTGTATAATAATCTACGTTGTCACAAGACAGCCGTTATGCGGGTGTAGTTCAATGGTAGAATCCCAGCCTTCCAAGCTGGTCGCGTGGGTTCGATTCCCATCACCCGCTCCAAAAAATGCGCCAATAGCTCAGCTGGATAGAGCAACTGCCTTCTAAGCAGTAGGTCGGGAGTTCGAGTCTCTCTTGGCGCGCCATATGGTGGGTATGGCCTAGTTGGTTATGGCGCCAGATTGTGGCTCTGGAGGTCGTGAGTTCGACTCTCACTACCCACCCCATGATAAAAGGCTTTTTGAAATATAAAAGCCTTTTTCTTATACTTGTACATTTCTTATATTGGGCTGTCGCCAAGCGGTAAGGCACAGGACTTTGACTCCTGCATCTCGTGGGTCCGAATCCCGCCAGCCCAGCCAAAACAAAAAAGGAATCTTTCAAATTGAAAGATTCCTTTTTTTATTTTTACATTGAAAATAGAAATTGAAAGATTACTTTTCATCAAACGTTAAAATCCGATAAAAAGTAATCTGAAATTTAAAAAGCGTTATGCAAAGCATAGCGCCTTTTGCTTTTTATAGGTTCTATTTAAAAAGAATATACCATAAGATGATAAAGTAATGATAACATTCTCTAAATGTAAAGACTCAAAAGAGCGGAGGGAAAAAAGGTGGGTAGAACATATAGAACAAAGGAAAGCAGAAAAAAACAAACGGGACAACAGGAAGACCGATTTTTAACGATGATTCTGTTTCAGGCAGGACTTTGTCTGCTTGTGGCAGCCGCTTTTTTTACGGCAGTTCAATCCGGTGACAGTGCAGCTAAAGGTGCAAAAGAGGCAGCTAAAATGATTTGCGGTACAGAGTCAACAAATCTTACTGATTATGGCGGAATGTATGCCCAGAAGATGCTTTCTTCTTTTAAAAGGTTTTGGAGCGGAGGAGCAGAGGAAATATTAGAGCAAATACAAGAATTTATCAATCAGCAGATTGTGCCTCCTGAAGAACTTCCACCTGAAGTGATTGGATACAGCGGTGCGGGAGGTGCTTTGCCGGTAGGGGATTTCCGAACAGCAGCAGAAGGAACAACTTTGGCACCATATTTGTTGACAGCCAAAATGTGTTCACCGGTCAGTGGTCTAATAACCTCTAAATTTGGATGGAGGGAACACCCAATCAGTGCTCAGGCAGATTTCCATAAGGGGATAGATATAGCAGCACCAATTGGAACAACCGTTGCGGCAGTCCTTCCGGGGGTGGTGGAAAAGACGGGATATAATGATAGTTATGGCAATTTTGTTGTTCTCAGGCATTCCGAAAATCTATGTACAACATATAACCATTGCAGCAAAATTTTAGCCAAAGAAGGGGAACAGCTTTCAAAAGGAGACCGAATTGCACTGGTAGGGAATACCGGAGTTTCTACAGGACCACATCTCCATTTTGAGGTGATTGTAAAAGGAATGAAAGCAGATCCCCTATATTCTCTTCAGGTGAAAAAGAATGGTTAAAAAACAAGGGATTCAATTGGAAGCTGATTTTGGCTTTTTTTTGTGCGTCAGTATTTTTCTTATAACCGACCAAAGCGGGATGGGGGAGCTGTGCCTGCTGTCCATTTTTTTGCATGAATTGGGCCACTTTTTGGTATTGTGGCTATTAAAAATAAGAGTAAAGGCAATCAGACTGAGATGTATGGGAATTAAAATTGAGCGAGAAGAGGCACCGTCATTGGGAAAAGAGCTTGCTGTTAACCTAGCAGGTCCGATGGTTAACTTATTATTGGCAGTTTTACTGTTGAAAACAAGATGGATAAAGCTATCTGCAATAAACTGTGCGCTGGGTTTGTTTGAACTGTGCCCCTTGCCGTCTTTGGATGGAGGACAGGCGTTATTTTGTGTGTTGCAGCGATATATGAGTTTTGAAAGAGCTTATCTTTTTTGTACATCAATAGAAAAAACGACATTTATTTTAATTATGGCAGTGGGAATGTGCTTAGCCGTTGCAAAAAGAAATGGAACGCTGCTGGTGCTATTGTTTGCGCTGGGAATCAGTCTGCTTCCTGAAAGAACGAAAAAAAGACTGTGAGAATTTTCTCACAGTCTTTTTAGTCCGAGTTAAACTTTTTTTACGGTTAAAACCTTGAGTACGTCTACGGCATTCTGAATATCTTTTACACGGTCATTGATTTCATGGACACTCTGGAATTGCTCCAGTGTATTCCGCTGACCTTCGAACAGCTGACGAATTTCCTGTTGAATATCATTTTCTTGTGTCAGCTCAACCTTTTTCAGACGCTTTTCAACCCCTTCCACAGTATGGGAGAGGTTTTTCATATCTTCACGTCCAGCTTTCACTTCTGCTTTTATCTCCCGAACCTCATCCTTAATTTCACGGACTTCATCTTTAATGGATTTAATTTCGTATTTGATCGGACCAAGTTCATTTGCCAATTTGACATCTAAAAGCTGGCTGATCGCATCCATCAGTTCTCTGTCAATCATGATTGATTTCACCGCCTTTGCAGTTTATTATAACCGATTTGCGAATCGTTTGCAATAATGAAACAATTTTTTCTTACAAACAGAAAACTTTATCTTATTTCTAAAAGGTCGATAATGCGGTAAAGAGCAAGAAAAATGAAACCAACAAAAGTCAGAATCAGTATGACATAGGTATGTGGGATAGTAAAGGTTTAACAATATGAAACCACAAATTTCATAGATGATGAAGGTGACGGCGCAAACAAAGCTGATAATAGATGATGAAAGAATGATTTTTCCGATATACCTTTTCATCAAAACACTCCTTTTTGATTGTGGGTTAATTTTGTTCTACAAAACTCCTCGATTTTTGGCAAGATTTATTGGAGAAAGTGAGAAAGGGTTGGACGTTGATTTTTTACCGAAAATCATGTAAACTAAAAAGACGAGAGAGCAAGAAACGCCTAGTAATATTGGAGGATCATACATGAAAAGAGAAGAACTTCAGAAGATTTTACTGAATGTGCAAAAGCCGGCTCAGTATATCGGAGGAGAACTGAACAGCGTAATGAAAGACAAGGAAAAAGTAGATTGCCGTTTAGCTTTTTGCTTTCCTGATAAATATGAGGTAGGAATGTCCCATTTGGGAATGAAAATTTTGTATTCCCTATATAATCAGAGAGAAAATTGGTGGTGTGAACGTGTATTTGCACCGGATAAGGACATGGAACAGTTGATGCGGGATAAAAATATCCCACTGTATGCACTGGAAAGTTTAGACCCAATCAAAGATTTTGACTTTATTCTTTTTACCTTGCAGTATGAGATGAGCTATACAGCTGTTTTGAATATTTTGGATTTAGCAGGCGTACTGATACGTTCGGAGGAAAGAAAAGACCTCACACCAATCATTGTTGCAGGCGGTCCTTGTGCTTGCAACCCGGAACCGATGGCACCGTTTATTGATATGTTTATTCTCGGTGAAGGTGAAGAGGTGAATATCGAAATCACCGAGCTGTATATGAAAGCGAAAAAGAAAGGCTGGAGTAAACAGCAGTACCTGAAAGAAGCAGCAAAAATACAGGGCGTTTATGTTCCAAGTTTGTACGACGTTTCTTATAATGAGGACGGAACAATTCATAGTGTAGTTCCTAACTGTGAGCAAGCACCGGCTGCAATCAAGAAAAGAATCATCAAAGATTTGGATAATGTATATTATCCTGATAAGTTTGTTGTTCCGTTTATCAACATTGTTCATGACCGTGCAATGTTAGAAGTACAGCGTGGTTGTTTGCGTGGCTGCCGCTTCTGTCAGGCAGGCTTTATCTATCGTCCATTAAGAGATAAACATTATGATACTTTAAACAGTGATGCCCACGGTTTGTGCGACAGCAGCGGATATGAGGAGCTTTCTTTGACCTCTTTGTCCACCAGCGACTATAAAGAAATTGAACCGTTGCTTGATGATCTGCTCAACTGGACTACAGAGGAAAAGGTGAGCCTTTCTTTGCCAAGTTTGCGTGTAGATAACTTCTCTAAAGAACTGATGGATAAGGTATCTCGTTTAAAAAAGAGTGGACTTACCTTTGCACCGGAAGCCGGAACACAGCGTTTACGCGATGTTATCAACAAAAATGTAACTGAAGAAGAATTGATGAATACCTGCCGCACTGCTTTTGAAGGTGGATATACTTCGGTAAAACTCTATTTTATGATGGGTCTTCCTACCGAAACGATGGAAGATATTGAAGGAATTGCAAACCTTGCACAAAAGGTAGTTGACCTGTATTACAGCCTGCCAACCAGACCAAAGGGTAGAGCGGTCAGCGTTTCTATCTCCTGTGCGTGCTTTGTTCCAAAGCCATTTACTCCGTTTGAGTTTGAAGCTCAGGACAGCATGGAATTGCTGCGTGAAAAACAGAAGCACCTGTTAGCCAGCGTAAAATCGAAAAAAATCAGTGTAAGTTACCACGATGCAGATGTCAGCTTTATCGAAGCTGTATTGGCAAAAGGTGACCGACGCATGGCAGATGCGATTGAGTCTGCATGGCGCAAAGGAAGCAGCCTGGATGGTTGGTATGAATATTTTAAACCGCAAAGATGGTACGATGCAATGAGCGAACTGGGAATCGACCCTGCTTTCTATGCAAACCGTCATCGTGAATATGATGAAGTTATGCCATGGGATCATCTGGACTATTGCGTAAGTAAAAACTTCCTGATTCGTGAAAATAAATTGGCAAGAGAAGATAAAACAACTCCTCAGTGCCGTGAAAAATGCTCCGGTTGCGGTGCGGCACAGCTTATTGATGGAAAATGTTGTACGGGGGATGTTTTCTATGAGCGCGAAGTCACACCGATAGAGCCGCCAAAAGAAAAAGCAGACGCATCTCTTGTACTTGCACAGCCGCAGAAGGTACGCTTGTTCTTTACAAAATTAGATCGTGCAAAATATATTTCCCATTTGGATATGAACCGCTGTATGAGCCGTGCTCTCAAGCGTTCCGGTCTGCCTGTTTGGTATACCGGTGGATTTAATCCACATATGTATCTGACCTTCCCATTGCCGCTTTCCTTGGGCTGTGAGAGTACCTACGAGTGTGTTGACCTCAAGATGACACAGAAGGTAGACCTTGATGTTATTGCAGAAAAGGTAAACCGCTGTCTTCCACCGGATATTCAGGTATTCTGTGCAGGAGAGCAGCAGATGGATCAAAAGGAAATTGCATGGGCAGATTATGAGATGCTTTTGACAGGGGCGGATCATCTGGAAGAAAAGTTGACCGCTTACCTTAATCAAGAGCAGATTACCGTTATCAAAAAGACCAAAAAAGGAGAAAAAGAAATTGACATTAAGCCTTATTTCTCTGTGCTTTCTATGCAGGAGGAAAACGGTCAAATTCGTGCAATGATGCGTTTTGCAACCGGAATTGAGCTTAACATCAATCCAACATTGCTCTTGGACAACGCTCCGTTTGAGCTGAACACAGAAGCTTTGCGCCGTGTGATGGTTTATAATAAAGACTTAAAGCCTTTCTGCTAAGGAATACAAAAAGCACAAAGATAGGCAGATTGTGGATTGTGCAAACCGAAGAAATTCTGTTGATATTGTGATGTAAAACAAAATTTGGTTGCAATCATCAAAGGAACATGATATAATACTCGGGTATGCAACAGTTGCCGTTTGCGCAAAGCTGTTTTAGGGGCTTTGTCAAATGAGTGTTGATGCACAATCTGCAATATGAAAACCGATGGTTTAAAAAGATTGCGACATTCAAAGTGGATATTCCTCTGCATCGCTGTCCGCTGCAAGAATATCTGAAAATTTAAGGAGGAAAAATCAATGGACGCATTACAGAAAATTTCTCAGTCCTGTCTGAAAAACGAGCTGCCATCTTTCGAAGTTGGTGACACCGTAAGAGTACAGGTAAAAATCAAAGAGGGCGACAAAGAAAGACTTCAGGCTTTTGAAGGTACCGTTATCGGCATCAAAAAAGGCGGAATCAACTCTACTTTCACCGTTCGTCGTGTTTCTCACGGCTGCGGCGTAGAAAGAGTTTTCCCAATGCACTCTCCTAACGTTGCTGAAGTTGTTGTTACCAGATACGGTAAAGTTCGTAGAAGCAAACTGTACTACCTGCGTGACCGTGTCGGCAAAGCTGCAAAAGTTAAAGAACAGATTCGCTAAGTTCGCGCAAAAAGGGACAGTCACTGTCCCTTTTTGTTTTTATACGGAAAAACAGGATTCTAAGCGAAAAAATGTGATTCCAGTTAAAATAAAACTTTCGCTTTAAACACAGGAGGAAAGCCGATGGATAATCAAAGTAAAAGGAATGCACCTGCCCCACAGCAGAATTCGGAGCAGAGCAGCAGTGCAAAAAAGAAAAACAAGGTAAGCGAAATGCTGGAATATGCTGAATCGCTGTCACTGGTGTTTACTGTTATGCTGCTGATTTTTACCTTTATTGCACGTCCGGCGACAGTAGACGGAACATCGATGCTGCCTACATTGGAAAATGGAGAAAGGCTGATTATCTCACATCTGTTTTATGAACCAAAAGCAGGGGATATTGTTGTGTTGTGTGGAGAAGCGGATAGAGAAGATGGAAAAAATCTGGTAAAACGTATTGTTGCTACCGAGGGACAAACAGTTGATATTGACTTTAACGAAGGAGAAGTTTATATCGACGGTGAAAGAATATCAGAGCCATATATTTTAGAGCCGACGCGCTTGGAGGAAGGAATTAAGTTTCCTCTCACTGTTCCGGAAGGTGAAATTTTTGTAATGGGAGATAACCGAAACGGTTCCCGTGACAGCCGTTCCAATACTATCGGTACGGTCAAAGAAGAATATATTGTCGGCAGAGCGTTGTTCCGTTTCTATCCGTTTGACCGTTTTGGAAAAATTGAAAACAGCGGCAGGCTCAATATTGTAAAAGCAGAAGAGTAATGATGTTATAAAATCGGAAAAACTGTATGTGATATAGGAGGAGCTATGCAAAAAGAACAGATGCAAGATTCTATGCAGGACGAGCAGGACTACCTCACACAAACGCCGAGCATTCAGTGGTTTCCCGGGCATATGGCAAAAACACGCCGTGTGATGAAGGAAAGCCTGGGGCTGATAGATATTGTGGTAGAATTGCGTGATGCAAGAATCCCAAAAAGCAGCCGCAACCCGGAAATTGAAAAGATTGTCGGAGATAAACCTCGTCTGGTTGTTTTTAACAAGGCAGATATTGCCGACCCTGTTGTAACAAAACAGTGGCAGGAATATTATAAAAGCCATGGTGTAAAAACTTTGGCACTCGATTGCCGTTCCGGCAGAGGGCTGAAAGAATTGGTTCCGGCTGTTCGGGAAACTCTGGCAGATTTGCTGGAAAAAAGAAAAGCAAAAGGAATGGAAAGCCGCCCGATTCGTATGATGATTGTGGGTGTTCCAAACGTAGGTAAATCCTCCCTGATCAACCGTCTTGCAGGCGGAAAAAAAGTAAAGGTAGAGGACCGTCCGGGTGTTACCAGAGGCAAACAGTGGGTTCGACTGGAAAACGGAATTGAACTGCTGGATATGCCGGGTGTATTGTGGCCGAAATTTGATGATAAACAGGTTGGCGAGCGTTTAGCATATACCGGAGCCATCAAAGATGATGTTTACGATTTGGAGTGGGTGGCAATGCGCTTTTTGGACTTGCTCCGTCAGCGTTATCCAAAACTTTTGGAGGAACGCTTTAAAGTTTCCCCACAGGATTCCGAGGGCTTAGAACCATTTGATTTGCTGGAATTGGTAGGTAAAAAACGTGGTATGATGATGTCGGGCGGTGTGGTAAACACAGAACGTGCAGCCATCACTGTTTTAGATGAGTTCCGTTCCGGAAAAATCGGACGGATTTCTTTAGAACGCCCTCATACAGCAACCACTCAAACCGAAAATTTGGATCAATAATCACAGCAAAGGGGGACTTGGGGATGACAGAAAAAGCAGATCTGTTCCTGTTTGATCATTTAGTACAACAGGAAGGATTCCCTTTGGTGTGTGGAGTTGACGAAGCAGGAAGAGGTCCATTAGCAGGTTCGGTGGTGGCAGCGGCAGTCATTCTGCCACCACAGCAAGAATTGATGCAAAAATGCCCGATTTTGGCAGGATTAAACGATTCCAAAAAACTGTCAGAAAAAAAGAGAGAAGCATTGTTTGAACCTATCTGTGAAAATGCGTTGGCATATGGAATCGGGCAAGCCGACTGCACCGAAATTGATGAATTGAATATTCTAAAGGCAACATTTTTGGCGATGAAAAGGGCAGTGGAACAACTGGAAAAAAACTTTCCACTGGTACCGGATATCCTTTTAGTTGACGGAAACGCTGATCCACACATTATGGAAAATACTCGAACTGTCATTAAGGGAGATGCCAATTCGGCAAGCATTGCAGCAGCATCTATCTTAGCGAAAGTGATAAGAGATCGGGAAATGATTGCTTTGGATAAGGTGTATCCGCAATATGGATTTGCAAAACATAAGGGCTATCCGACAAAGCTGCATTATGAGCGTATCGAAGAATATGGAATCAGCCCAATACATCGCCGCAGTTTTTTGAAAAAGGTTTTGCAGAAAAATGGATAGGCAAGCATTGGGAAAAATGGGGGAGGACGCCACGGCAGAATATCTGCGGAAGCATGGTTGTTTTATTGTGGCAAGAAATTATCATGCCGCACAAGGTTATCATGAAGAGCTTGATGTGATTGCCTGCGATGGAACATATTTGATGTTTGTTGAGGTAAAGACAAGGCGAATCAAATCCCCCAACCAAAAGCCCGACTTTGCTCCGGAATTTGCAATCACTTCTGTAAAAAAGAAAAGGCTGGTCTTATGCGCACAACAGTTTTTACTCCATCACAGCAGCTATACTTGTTACCAGCCACGTTTTGATGTTGCTTGTGTGCTGGTGTGTGAAAAAGAAGTGGTAAAGCTGGAATACTATTCTAATGCGTTTTGGGCAGACGAAGTGCAGGGCTTTTAACAACGAAAGGAAGGCAGAATATGAAACTGTTTGATCTGCATTGTGACACCATCGAGCGGATGGAAGAATTGGGAGAAAATATGCTCACTGATAAAACCCAGCTGAGTTTAAAATATCTTTCACAAATTGAAAAGTGGTGCCAAACTTTTGCGATTTTTATCCCAGACAGCAAAAGAGGCACAGATGCAATTGAGTATTATGAGCGGGTTCGTGCTTATTTTTCTAAAATGCTGGAACAACATTCAGATATTGTGGAAATGGTGAAGACCACATCGGATATTGAGCGGATTACTGCACAAAAGAAATGTGCAGCAGTTTTATCGGTAGAAGGTGCGGCTGTTCTGGACGGCAAACTGGAGAATGTGGAAAAATTAGCATCAGACGGTGTTAAAATGATGACCTTGACATGGAACGGTGCTAATGAGCTGGCTTCAGGTCATCAGCACCCTGAAATGGGATTTACCGACTTTGGCAGAGAGGCTGTCAAAGAAATGGAAAAGAATAATATCATCGTTGATGTATCTCACCTGAATGATAAGGGCATGGAGCAGCTGATGGGCGGCATTGCAACAAAACCGATTATTGCAACCCACTCCAATCTGCGTTCTATCTGCTCTCATAAACGAAACCTGACCGAAGAAATGTTCCAATACATTGTAGAGCATAAGGGGCTGGTCGGTTTAAATCTGCTGCATGATTTTGTTTCCGATTATCCGATGAAAGATTCAAAGGCAGAGCTATTTCGACATGTTTACCGTATGTTGGAATTGGGTGGAGAAGATGTTATCGCCTGTGGAAGCGATTTTGACGGTGGCATTGAAAGTCAAATGGATAATCCGGTTCTCTTTGCATCCTTTGGAGATTACATGGTAGAAAATGGAATCAATCGCCGCATTGCGGACAAAATTATGTTCCAGAACGCTTTAAACTTTTTTGAGGGAAATATCAGATGATGAGGGACAAAGATTATTTTAAAGAAATGGGTTTAGAGCCATCTAATCTTGGAAAAAGTCTGGAGATAGCAAGCAGTCGTATTTTTATGTTCAGCCGCTTTCCGGAGGAAGAAACTATGTTTCGCTTTAAGGCACGAAAAATGAAATATCGTATCGTTTCCCAAAAGAAAAAATTGGACGATACTGTCTGCTATTAAAAAGATATTTCATAAAAAGAAATGGAAAGTCTTTTAACTGTCTGGAAAGGAATTTATCAATGGCACTGTTTGTAATCGGAGATACCCACCTGTCATTGTCGGTTGATAAGCCGATGGATATTTTCGGCGGCTGGAAAAATTATATGCAGCGTCTGGAAGAAAACTGGAAAGCTGCGGTGCAGCCGGAAGATACGGTTGTCATTCCGGGCGATGTTTCTTGGGCAATGAGCCTTCAGGAAGCAGAAAAGGATTTTGCTTTTCTGCATCAGCTTCCTGGGCAAAAAATCCTTCTTAAAGGAAATCATGATTATTGGTGGACCACAAAATCAAAGATGGATCAATTTCTGGAAGAAAAAGGATTTACGACCCTCACCATCCTGCACAATAACAGTATCAGCGCAGAGGGTGTCAGTTTGTGCGGATCTCGCGGATGGATGTTTGAACAGGGACAGGAACACGATAAAAAGCTGATTGCAAGAGAAGCAGGACGTATTCGTGCTTCTTTACAGGATGCACAACGTTTCGGAGAGCAGGAAAAGATTTTGTTTTTACATTATCCACCTGTTTTTATGCAGGACAGTATTCCCGAATTTTTGGATGTGATGAAAGAGTATGGAGTAAAACGATGCTATTATGGGCACATCCACTCCCATGGCTGTCGATATGCTTTTCAAGGAAACTGGGAAGGTGTAGAATTAGCAATGGTTTCGGCGGATTTTCTGGGTTTTGCACCGAAAAAGATTGGATAAATCGTAAATAATTCCCTTTGATAGGTGGAATTTTAAAAAAGAATATGCTATAATTGTTTGGATCATTCTGCAAAGAATAAAAATGTGCCGTTCTTTTTTGAGGATTTAGGTTAGGGTCTGTTCCGAGCAAAGGGTGACCACAGGGAGTGTTTGACAGCATCGCCTTGGGTTTGTGTATAGTGACCCTGTATCATCGGCGATGCTTGACGCAAGATACCGGTACTCCGAATCGGCACAAAAAAAGAAAGGATATGGATATAAAATGAGTTTGACATCTGTAAACAAACTTGAAAACAACATGGTGGAACTGGTTATCAATGTAAGCGAGGAGCAGTTCCAGGACGCTCTTGTAAAAGCTTATAAAAAGAAAGTAAAATCTATTGCTCTGCCGGGCTTCCGTAAAGGAAAAGCTCCAAAAGCAATGATTGAAAAAATGTATGGCAGAGAGTTCTTCTATGATGATGCAATCAATATGGTTTACCCATCTGCATTTGAAGCTGCAGTAGAAGAAGCAAAAATCGAGCCGGTTGACCGTGCAAACGTTTCCGATCTGAACGTAGAGCAGGGTAAAGGTTTCACCTTTAAAGCAACTGTTACTGTAAAACCAGAAGTAACAGTTAAAAACTATAAAGGCATCAAAGCAGAAAAAACAATCGAAACCATCATGGCTGCTGATGTAAATGCTGAGCTGGAAAGAATGAGAGAGAGAAACTCCCGTCTGACCAATGTTCAAAGAGCTGCTAAAAACGGCGATACTGCTCTGATCAACTTTGAAGGCTTCAAAGATGGTGTTGCTTTTGAAGGCGGTAAAGGCGAAAACTTCCCACTGGTTCTGGGCTCCGGTCAGTTTATCCCTGGCTTTGAAGAGCAGGTTGTTGGTCATAGCGAAAATGACGAGTTTGATGTAAACGTAACCTTCCCGGAAGATTACCATGCAGAAGATCTCAAAGGTCAGCCTGTTGTATTTAAAGTAAAACTCAACGCTGTTCAGGAAAAAGAACTGCCGGCTCTTGATGATGAGTTTGTAAAAGATGTCAGCGAATTTGACACTCTGGCAGAACTTAAAAAAGATGTTAAAGAAAAACTTCAGAAAGAAGCAGATAACAAAGCACAGGTTGACATGGAAAACGGCCTGATTGCAACTGTAATCGAAAACATGGAAGGCGAAATTCCACAGTGCATGTTTGAAAATAAAATCAACGAGATGGTAAATGATTTCAGCTACCGTCTGCAGTCCCAGGGTATGAATCTGGATCTCTACCTGCACTACACCGGTTCTGATATGAAGTCCTTCCGTGAAACATTTAAAGAGTCTGCTGAAAGACAGGTTAAGATCAGACTGGCTCTGGAGAAGATTGCACAAGTAGAAGCTTTGAGCGCAACTGAAGAAGACATCAATGCTGAGTATGAAAAACTTGCTAAAAACTACGGAATCGACGTAGAAAAAGTGAAAGAAGTTTTACCGGCATCCGAGGTTGCAAAAGATGTTACTGTAAACAAGGCAATCGATCTGGTAAGAGATTCTGCTGAAGTTACCGAGAAAAAGGTAAAGAAAACTGCTTCCAAATCCAAAAAGAAAGCAGAAAGCGAAGCTGAAGAAGCATCCGACGAAGAATAATCCTGTCAGAATTTCTGCACAAAGGGTTATTTAGCCTTTAAATAATAAAAATAAGGCTGATTTTTAAAAATCGTTCACAAATTATCTAACAACTGCCACACAGTTTCGTGTATAATGGAGAACGATACAGAAACAGCCGTTTGCGGCCGGCAAAACAGCCGGTCGTATTTTTATATGCGACAAAACATACAAATCTGTCTGTGTACGTTTAAGATAAGGACAGAACGGCAAGGATAAGATGGCAAATGCTTTTGGATAACTTGCCCATTTGGGGGTGAGTTTTCCGGTTTTGATAGAAAAAGGAGGTTTTGTCAATGGCATTAGTACCATATGTAGTAGAGCAAACAAATAGAGGAGAGCGTTCTTACGATATTTTTTCCCGTTTGCTCAACGATCGAATCATCATGCTGTGTGATGAAGTCAACGACGCAACCGCAAGTTTGGTGGTTGCACAGCTGTTATATCTGGAAGGACAGGACCCTGACAAAGACATCAGCCTTTACATCAATAGCCCGGGTGGCTCGGTTACAGCAGGTCTTGCAATCTATGATACCATGAAGTATATTAAATGCGATGTTTCCACTATCTGTATGGGCATGGCAGCTTCTATGGGTGCATTTCTGCTGTCTGCCGGAACAAAGGGCAAAAGACTTGCTCTGCCCAATTCCACTATTATGATTCATCAACCATCCGGCGGAGCACAGGGTCAGGCAACTGATATGCGTATCCATACCGAGTGGATTTTGGAAGTAAAGAAAAAACTCAACCGTATGCTTTCTGAAGCAACAGGACAGCCACTGGAAGTAATTGAACATGATACTGAAAGAGATAACTTTATGACTGCACAGCAGGCTTTGGAATACGGTCTGGTAGATAAAATTATTGATAAACGATAAGGAACGGTGTTGTTGCAATGCCAAGGAATGATGATAAAATTTTAAGATGCTCGTTCTGCGGAAAATATCAGGACGAGGTAGAGCGGATGATTGCGGGGCCTGGCGTATGTATCTGCAACGAATGTATTGAGCTGTGCCAATCTGTGCTGGATGAGGAGCCATCCCGTCCTTCAGAATCCAGACAGAAAAAGGAAACGGTAACCGATACTGTTCCGATGCCAAAGCCACAGGACATCAAAAAAGTTTTGGACGAATATGTTATTGGACAAGAGCGTGCAAAGCGTGCTTTATGTGTGGCAATCTATAACCATTACAAAAGAATCTTTTTAAAAGATAACGACAACAGTGTGGAGATTGCAAAAAGCAATGTGCTGTTGGTGGGTCCTACCGGTGTAGGTAAAACTATGCTGGCACAAACTCTGGCAAAAACAATGAATGTGCCATTTGCTATTGCAGATGCCACAACGTTGACAGAGGCAGGTTATGTGGGTGAGGACGTAGAAAATATCCTACTGCGTTTAATTCAGGCGGCAGACTGGGATATTGAAAGAGCACAGACCGGTATCATTTACATTGACGAGATTGATAAAATTGGCAGAAAATCTGAAAACACTTCCATTACAAGAGATGTCAGCGGTGAAGGTGTACAGCAGGCACTGCTTAAAATTATCGAAGGTACCGTTGCAAATGTTCCGCCAAACGGCGGCAGAAAACACCCGAACCAAGAATTTTTGCAGATTGACACTTCCAAGATTTTGTTTATCTGCGGTGGTGCATTTGATGGGATTCAAAAAGCAGTTGAAAGCCGTGTAGCACAGTCTGCACTGGGATTCGGCGCTCAGATTCAGGATAAAACTTTACTGGATCAGGATGTTCTTCTTTCACAGATCACTCCGCAAGATTTGGTGAAGTTTGGTCTGATTCCGGAGTTAGTAGGACGTCTGCCCATTATTGCAACACTTACAGCTTTAGATAAGGACAGCTTAATTCGTATCTTGTCTGAACCTAAAAACTCGCTGCTCAAACAGTATAAAAAACTGTTTGCACTAGAAGGTGTTGAGCTGGAATTTGAACCGGATGCTTTGGAAGCAATTGCTGAACAGGCCATCGAAAGAAAAACAGGAGCAAGAGGTCTTAGAGCAATTATGGAAGAGGTTTTGGATGGTCTGATGTTTGATTCTCCATCTGACCCGACCATTACACGAATTGTTGTTACTAAGCAGGGAATAGAGGATAAAAAGTCCTTTGATTATGAACATGATCCACTGAAAAAACCGGTTCATATGATGATTCCCGTTCCTTCCCAGCCGGGAAAGAGCCCTAAAGGAAGAAAAACATTTGCATAAAAATTCAAGAAAATACACATAAAATATTAAATGTCCGTGCTGTCGAGCTAGTTTAGACAGTACGGGCATTTTTATAAAAGTGGATAGAAAAGAAAGGAATATCGTTTCCGAGGCATACAGGAGAAAATGAAAAAAGTAAGATTGCCCAGTTTACAGTGTCGAACCTTTGTTATATAATGAAAGAATCGGGAGCTGCTTTGATAAAGCAGGATGCCTGTTTAAAAATAAAAATTTCAGAAAAACAGTTAAATCGTACAGATAGATATTGGTTCGGTGTAAAATGTGCCGAACAAAGGAAAGGTGATAAAGAATGACCCAAGAGCAGGTTCAGGAATTTGAGGTGCAAACTCTGCGTCTGCCGGCAATCGCAATTCGTGGGCTGGTGATGTTTCCAAAGATGGTGCTTCATTTTGATGTAGTCCGTCAAAAATCAATCGTTGCGCTCAATCGAGCAATGCAGGGTAACCAGAAAATTTTTCTGGTTACACAAAAGGATAGCAAAATTGAAAATCCTAAAAAAGAGGATTTATACACTGTTGGTGTTGTTGCAAAGGTAAAGCAGCTCCTGAAAGCACAAGGAGATGTTGTTCGTGTTGTGGTAGAAGGTCTTTACCGTGCCCGTATGTGTGAGTTAATCAGTGATGACCCGTTTTATGAGGTGATGTGCGAAGAGCTGCCGATGCTGCCAGTTGAAGAAGACAAAAAGATGACAGTTGACGCTTATATCCGTGTCGTTAAAGATTTGTTTGAAGAATACTGTTATTATGCACCCAAAATGCCAAAAGATTTGGTAGTAAATATTATTGGTTCAGAAGACCCTATATTTATCAGCGAATATCTCACCCAGAATCTGGGATTTTCGCTAAAGGACAAGCAGATAATTTTGGAAGAATCCAACATCAGAAAACGTTTGGAAACACTGTCCTCTTTACTGCGACATGAAAATGAGATCCTTTCAATTGAACGCAGTATTGCCGAGCGTGTGAAAGATCAGGTTGACCGCAACCAAAAGGAATATTATCTGAGAGAACAGCTTAAAGCAATTCATGCTGAGTTGGGCGAAGAGGAAGACAGTGACACCGAGATTGAAAAATACCGTCAAAAATTAAAAGAAATCAATCCTAATGAAGAAACTCAACAAAAGCTGAATGAGGAAATCAATAAGCTTTCTAAAATGGCATTCAACAGCCAGGAAGCAATGGTATCCAGAAATTATTTGGACACGGTTTTCTCTTTACCGTGGAATCAGCTGACCGAAGACCATTTGGACGTTAATGCAGCCAAAGAACAGCTGGATGCTGACCATTATGGTTTGCAAAAGGTAAAGGAAAGAATTCTTGAGATTATGGCTGTCAGAAAATTGCAGCCGGATATTAAGGGACAGATTATCTGTCTGGTAGGTCCTCCCGGAGTAGGTAAAACTTCGATTGCAAAATCAATTGCCGCTGCAATGGGCAGAAAATATGTCCGTATGAGCTTGGGCGGTGTGCGTGACGAAGCAGATATTCGTGGTCATCGTAAGACTTATCTTGGGGCAATGCCGGGCAGAATTGTTTCTGCTGTTAAGCAGGCAGGCAGCATGAATCCATTGATGTTGTTGGATGAAATTGATAAATTGGGAAGCGATTTTAAGGGAGATCCATCTTCCGCACTTTTGGAAGTATTGGATTCGGAACAGAACTTTGCTTTTCGTGACCATTATTTGGAAATCCCGCTGGATTTAAGCAACATCCTTTTCTTTGCTACTGCAAATGACCCATCCACCATTCCGGCTCCTTTATATGATAGAATGGAAATTATCAATCTTTCCAGCTATACAAGAGAAGAAAAATTCCAGATTGCAAAACGTCATCTTGTTCCAAAACAGGTAAAACGTCATGGACTTAACGGAAGAACCTGCCGATTCTATGATGAGGCAATTTATTCACTGATTGACCATTATGTGCGTGAGGCAGGTGTTAGAACACTGGAGCGAGAAATTGCCTCTGTATGCCGAAAGAGTGCAAAAATGATTGTAGCGGGCGAGAAAAAGAGCTGTCATATCAGCGAAAAGATGCTGGAAACAATGCTTGGTCCAGAGAAGTATAAAGATGATGAACTGCAAAAAGAAAATCTTGTCGGCGTAGTAAACGGATTGGCATGGACCTCTGTGGGCGGAGAAATTTTGCAGGCAGAAGTGGCTGTTGTCGATGGTAACGGCAAACTGGAATTAACAGGCTCTTTGGGAGATGTTATGAAGGAATCGGCAAAGGCAGCAATCACCTGTGTAAGAGGTTTGTGTACCCAATACGGTATCAATCCTGATTTTTATAAGACAAAGGATATTCACATCCACTTTCCGGAGGGAGCGGTTCCAAAGGACGGACCTTCTGCCGGTGTAACCATGACAACAGCATTGGTATCGGCGTTGAGCGGAATTCCGGTACGTTATGATGTTGCAATGACAGGTGAAATCACTTTGAGGGGCAGGGTATTGCCAATCGGCGGATTGAAAGAAAAAACAATGGCAGCTTACCGCAATGGTATGAAAACCGTCATCATTCCACAGGCAAACGAACCGGATTTATATGAGGTGGATCCGGTCGTAAAAGAAAATGTTACTTTTGTGACAGCCAAAGAAATTGATACTGTTTTGAAAACCGCACTTTTGCCGATGCCAAAGATGTGCCCTCAAAATCCAATGTCAGAAGATAAAAACGAATCAATGCAGATTGTAGAGTCTGTTGTATCAGAACCAGTCTGTGTGAATGTATCAAAAGTTTAAAGCAGATAGAAAGGAAAAGGCACGAATGAATTATCATAACGTAGTCTTTGAAACATCGTTCGGAAGAGCAAGTCAATTGATTCAATCGGACCTTGTTGAGATTGCTTTTGCAGGGCGTTCCAATGTTGGTAAGTCCAGCCTAATCAATAAAATTTTTAACCGAAAAGCCTTGGCAAGAGTCAGCGCAGTTCCGGGAAAAACAGCTACTATCAACTTTTTTAAGCTGGAAAATGTTCGATTTGCGGACCTTCCGGGATATGGTTATGCAAAGGTTTCACAAGGCGAAAAAGAACGCTGGTCAGATTTGATTGAAACTTATTTTAACAGTGATCGTCAAATCGGTTTGGTATTTCAGCTAATTGATATGCGTCATCCCCCAACAAAAGATGACCTGATGATGGTCAACTTTCTGATTGAAAATGAATTTCCTTTTGTTGTCATCTTAACGAAGAAGGATAAGCTTTCAAAAAAACAGCAGGATGAGCGTCTGAAGTTGCTGCAAACCGAACTTCCTTGTGCTGACCAGATTCACATGATTCCGTTCTCGGCAGTAAAAGGAGACGGTGTAGAGGAAATTCGTGAAATCATCGACGAGATTGCAGAGGATAACCTCAATGCAGACCGGTCTAATGACTAAACCTGTGTAGACCTTAGAACAAAAACGAGAGGAAACCATACATAGAAAGGAAACAGTGTATGAAACAATCGGATTGTTTAGCTGTAAATGAACAAGGACACCTTACAATCGGTGGGTGCGATACAGTGAAACTGGCTAAAGAATATGGGACACCGCTGTATGTTTTAGATGAATCGGGGGTTAGAGCTGCGTGCAGAAGCTATCGCAATTCCATCGACCGTTTTTATCAGGGCAGAGGAATGGTTTGTTATGCAAGCAAAGCGTTTTGCTGCAAAGAAATTTATCGCATTATGGACGATGAACATATGGGCATAGATGTTGTTTCGGAGGGGGAGCTGTATACCGCTTTGTCGGTTGGTTTCCCTGCCGAAAGAATCTGTTTTCACGGAAACAATAAAACAGACCATGAGCTTTGTTATGCACTGGAAGCGGGAATCGGCCTTTTCATTGTAGACAACGAGTATGAGCTTGTGCGTTTAAACCAGTTTGCAAAAGAGATGGGCAAAAAAGCAAACATTTCTTTTCGCATTAAACCGGGGGTAGATGCACATACCCATGATTTTGTTCGTACCGGACAGATTGACAGCAAATTCGGTGTTGCACTGGAAACAGGCGAGGCAATGGAGATTGTCTGTAAGGCACTTTCTTTAGATCACCTTGTCTTAAAGGGTGTACATTGCCATATTGGTTCTCAGATTTTTGAACTGGAGCCTTTTGAACTTGCAGCACAGAAAATGATTGAATTTATGGCAGAGGTTCGGGATAAAACCGGATATATCATTGAAGAACTGGATTTGGGCGGTGGATTCGGAATTTGCTACACCGAAAAAGATCAGGCTTTACAGTATGACAGCTATATGGAAAAGGTATCGGTTGTTGTAAAACAAAGCTGTGAAAGGTTGTCTTTCCCTCAGCCGTTTATGATGCTGGAACCGGGACGTTCCATTGTGGGTCCATCGGGAATCACCCTTTATACAGCAGGGGCGATTAAAGAAATTCCGAATATTCGCACCTATGCTGCGATAGATGGTGGCATGACAGATAACCCGCGTTATGCGTTGTATCAGTCTGAATATGAAGCAATCGTTGCTAATAAAGCGTCTATGCCAAAATCTGCAAAAGTTACCCTTGCAGGCAAGTGCTGCGAAAGTGGTGACCTTTTGGGTGAGCATATGCCAATTCAACCGATGGAAAGCGGAGATATCGTTGCTGTGCTGTCTACCGGTGCATATAATTATTCGATGGCATCCAACTATAACCGTCTGTGCCGTCCGGCAGTTGTGATGGTAAAAGAGGGAAGCTCTCGTCTGATTGTAAAAAGAGAAAGCATGGAAGACCTTGTTCGTAACGATTTGTAGTGAAAAAGTATCTTATCCTGACAGGCAATGTCCTGTCGGGATTTTAGATTTTTCCACACCTTTGTGCTATACGCACAAAAGCAGAGCTGATTTTGGAGCGAATCAAAGAATAATTCTTATCTTGTATAAAATTAAAAGGTTGCTTCTTTACTTTAGTTTTATAAAATGCTAAAATTGGTGTTGATATTAACGAACGGTAGGAGGACATGAAAATGAATTCTAAACTAAAGGAACTTAATGTAGAGTTTTTATTTCAGGCAATTTTAAAATTGGAAACTTTAGAAGAGTGTTATAATTTCTTTGAGGACTTGTGCACAGTACCGGAATTGAAAGCACTATCTCAGCGTCTGCTGGTGGCAAAAATGTTGGACGAGGACAGAGTATACAGTGATATTGTTGCAGAAACCGGTGCAAGCACTGCAACCATTAGCCGTGTCAATCGCTCGCTTAACTATGGATGTGACGGATACAGGGTTGTTTTTGAAAGGTTAGACAAAAAAGATGAGTTATAATACCTTTGCCGGCTTTTATGATGAATTGACAGATAATATTTCTTATCCTCGCAGGGCAGAATATTTTGACAAGGTTATCCGCAAGTTTTCGCCAAATGCCTCTATCCTTTTGGACTTGGCGTGCGGAACAGGAAGTTTGTCGATTGAACTTGCAAAGCTGGGATACGATGTAGTCGGAACTGACGGCTCGGAGCAGATGCTTTCTGAAGCAATGCAAAAAAAAGCACGGGCTTTATATGGAGAAGATTTTGAACGTGAGGAGCCTTCTGACCCTCAAATTGAAAAGATTCTCTTTCTGTGTCAACCGATGCAGGAATTAGATATGTATGGGACAATTGATGCAGCGGTGTGTGCACTGGACAGCATCAATCATGTAACCGATTCTGCGGTGGTGCAAAAAATATTTGACAGGGTGAGCCTCTTCCTTAATCCGGGAGCGGTTTTTGTTTTTGATGTCAACAGTGTTTATAAACATCAAAAGGTGCTGGGCAACAATGTTTTTGTCTTTGACCGTGAAGATGTATACTGTGTGTGGCAAAACAGTTATCAGGAAGAACATTTTCAGGTTCAGATGGATTTGGACTTTTTTGAATATGACGACCATACAGATAGCTATACACGCACCTGTGAAAGCTTTTGCGAGCGTGCCTACACCGATGAGGAGATTCGCAGCTTTATTAAAAAAAGCGGCTTAAAGCTGGTAGCAACCTATGCAGAGGATAGCTTTGACCCGGTGAAGGAAGATACCCAGCGCATTATTTATGTGGCACAAAAATAAGTCGTTTTGTGCCGTTGAGAAAACAAAATATAAAGAGGAACATTTATGGGAAAAATTGTTAGGACGATTTCAAGAGATGGTATGGTAATGTGTTGTGCAGTGGACAGCACCGATGCAGTGGCAAGAATGGAACAAATCCATAAAACATCGGCAGTAGTGACCGCAGCAGAGGGAAGATTGCTTACCGCAGCTTCTATGATGGGAACAATGCTGAAAAGCACAAAGGACTCTGTTACCCTGCGCATGGAGGGCAAGGGACCGGCAGGAATGTTGATTGCGGTTTCTGACGGTACAGGAAATGTGAAGGGCTATGTGGGAAATCCTATTGTAGAAATCCCACTGAACAAGTCAGGCAAGCTGGATGTAGCAGGAGCAGTAGGTACAGATGGATTTTTGTATGTTATCAAAGACCTGGGCATGAAAGAGCCTTATGTAGGGCAGGTGCCAATTGTTTCCGGTGAAATTGCAGAAGACATTACAAACTATTATGCAACCAGTGAACAGATCCCAACGGTATGTGGTTTGGGCGTTCTGGTTAATCCGGATTTAACGGTTTGCGCAGCAGGCGGATATCTGTTGCAGCTGTTGCCGGGTGCAGATGAAGAGGTAATCTGCCATGTAGAAGAAAACATTAAAAAGCTGCCTCCGGTTTCTTCAATGATTCGCCAGGGCATGACACCAGAACAGATTGCTTTTAAAGCATTGGAAGGTTTTGAACCAAACCTGATTGATGAATATGATATGGGCTATGTTTGCGATTGCTCCAGAGCAAGGGTAGAACGCGCGCTCATCAGCTTAGGTACAAAAGAGCTGGAAGATATCGAACAGGAAGAAGAAACCATCGAGGTAGGTTGTCAGTTCTGTGATAAGAAATATAAGTTTACACAAAATGATATCCGTAACCTGATTAAATCAATTCAGAATCAATAATAAAAAAACAAGATGCTGTTTGGCATCTTGTTTTTTTATTATATTTCTGACAACTAACGAAAAGAAGTTATAGAATGTAAGAGAAAAATATCTGAAAAATTTGAATCAAAAGGAAGTTTTAACCTAAAAACCGCATTATTAAGCGAAAAACAGCGAAAAATAAAAAGTGGAAAATTTTTTCAAAAAAGGTGTTGACATTTTAAAAAAATCATAGTATAATAATCTACGTTGTCAGGGCAACAACGACAAAAACGTCGCTGTAGAAATGACATTAAAAATGTGGGAGCTTAGCTCAGCTGGGAGAGCATCTGCCTTACAAGCAGAGGGTCACAGGTTCGAGCCCTGTAACTTCCACCATTTGGCCCGGTAGTTCAGTTGGTTAGAACGCTAGCCTGTCACGCTAGAGGTCGTGGGTTCGAGCCCCATCCGGGTCGCCATATGCTGTTATAGCTCAGTTGGTAGAGCACATCCTTGGTAAGGATGAGGTCGTGCGTTCAAGTCGCATTAACAGCTCCATGGTCAGACCACTCAAGTGTTTTGCTTGAGTGGTCTTTTGTTTTGTGGTTTTTTCTTCCCCCAAGAGCCAAAGCTGTTTGGCGCTGTATCCCACACATTTTTTAACTGCCTCATTTGTATAAAAATACCGAACGCAAAAGTTTTTTCATAAATTTTCAAAATAGTATTGACAAATGTTCTATTTTTCGATATATTAATAAAGCGCTCAGAAAACGAGCGGTCAGATTATAGGGGTATAGCTCAGCTGGTAGAGCAGCGGTCTCCAAAACCGCGTGCCGAGGGTTCGATTCCTTCTGCCCCTGCCACGTTTATCCCACAGAGCGATCTGTTTTCATAACTTCATTTTTCAAAATGGCACGGTAGTTCAGTTGGTTAGAACGCCGGCCTGTCACGCCGGAGGTCGAGGGTTCAAGTCCCTTCCGTGTCGCCATTTCCCGCCTCTGTAGCTCAGTTGGTAGAGCAGAGGACTGAAAATCCTCGTGTCGTTGGTTCGATTCCGACCGGAGGCACCAC
>JAHHTY010000049.1 GCA_020024325.1 Negativibacillus sp. | reverse complement strand
TATTTTATTGACCCCCAGTTGAACTGGGGGTTTTATCATGCCTGTTCGGCGCCAACAAAAAACAGGGTGTATTGTTAGTTTAACAATACACCCTGTGGTCGTTCTTATCTTTCTTTTCCTTCACTCATCAACAACAAGGACGCATTAACATCCAATAAAGGTGTTTTTACCTTAACCGGTACATTGTATTTTTTTAAAGTTGTAAATTCTTTAACAGCATAGTCAAAGAGCCTTTATGAGATGTGATAAAATCATGTACCTCATGATCTAACGAAAACATTGTTGTGGAGAATTCTACCACATGTAACTCCGACAAATCCTTCACAATATTTTCATTAAGCAATGTCCCATTACTTAATAAAAACACCCTCATATGTAATTTTCTCGCCAAAGCAATATAGTCCATAATATGAGGATGTAAAAATATTTCACCACCTGTAAATGTTATATTTAATACTCCAATATCCCAAAGCTCATATAAAAGGCTATTCATTTTCTCAAAATCTAATCCTTGATTTATATGTGCTGGAATGTAGCAATGTTTACATCTAAAATTACATTGTGTTAACAATTCTATCATTGCACTAACAGGTTTTCTTTTTTATATGCTATCGTGTAAAAATAATCAAAGTTCAGTTCTTGGCTTATAATTAGCTCCTTATTAACAATTCTTCATCCTCTAACGTCTGAACAACATTTATAAGATCTTTTTCCAAAGTATCAATATCAACATCATATTTTGCTAATAGTTTTTGGACAATTTCAGAAAAGTCATTATGAGATTTCAAAATAATCCAAAATTCTTTTAAAATACCCTCAAATTTGTATAATGTATTCTTTATTTAATACAAATACAAAATTTCCTAACTCAGTCCAGGAAGTTTCGTCCGCATAAAATATTTTCATTTTTTATGATACCTACCTTTTCAATGTCACCACTTCGTCAAAATATTTCAGATTTTCCTCGGACACATCGTGGGTGATAAAAAGAATCGTTTTATCAAGCTCTAATAGTTTTTTCTGCAGCTGTTTTGCATTCTCTGCATCTATTGCGGAAAAAGATTCGTCCATCAATATAATCTGCTTTTCCGCCGTTACCGCACGAATCAGCTGCATCATCTGATTTTCACCACCGCTGAGTTCCTGAACATTTGCTTTTCCGGTAAGGCTATTTACTTTTTGATTGTTAAAGTACTGTAAAGCCTGCTTCATCTTACTTTCAGGATATGTACCGAAAATCGTCGCATTTTCTGAAAAAGAAGCATGGAAAATATGCTCGAACTGATTAACGCAGATCATGATTTTACTGGTATCCTTTCCCTCAATCGGCTTGCCATCCAGCAGGATAGAACCCTCATTCGGAGTAATATACTGCATCAACAGATTGAAAATTGTGGATTTTCCGACGCCGCTCGGTCCGACGATGGCATATTTTTGCCTTTTTCAAAGATATGGGAAAAGTGAGCAAAGTTAAAATCTCCCAATCGAACGGAAACATTCTGAAATTCGATTTTATTTTTAAAATCGGAAACAGAAGGGAGCTTCGGAGCGTTGGTATCAATGATTCTGAGCATCTTGGTGGTAGCTGCGCGGGAAGCATTGACATTATTGATTTCTTTCAGGATATAGGCAACAGGGTAGCAGAAGGATTGGATATACCCCAAAGCCGCGCTGGCGATACCAACTGTAATTTCTCCCTGAAGGAGAAGGATTCCGATGACCGCAAACACAACCCATTCCAGAAAATACATACTGCTGCCCGTCACAACGTTGGTGAGTGTATTAAATTTGCCGAAATGGTACTGTTTTTCCTCTGCATCCTCTAAAACGCTTTTATGCCGCTTAGAAATATTTTCTCTGGTCTCGTTATTGACAAAGCGAAATCCCGACAACAGGTCGCGAATCGCATCGACATAAGAAGCCATTCCTGAAAGTTGAGCTGCCTTCCTGATGGAAAGCTGTTTTCCGGTGATTTTAGGAACAATCAAGCTCAAAAAGGAGCTGAGAATGATCATGATTGCCAACCGGTAGTCGAGTTTAAAAAGGAAAAATCCGTACACAAACAGTTGAAGCACTGTTTGGATGATTCCCACCCAGCTTTTGATATACTGTTCGCAAGCGGCGATGTCGTTATTGAAAATAGAAATATAATCGGACACATCGTACTTCTTAAAATCAGTGTGATTTTTTAAAAGGATTGAGTCGAATAAATCCTGTTTCATCAAAATATTGAACTCTTTTCCCAATTTCCAAGAGTGTCTTTGACTGATATACTCAAAGATCATTCCTACAGCGATTGCAGTAAGATAAAGGAAAACAATAAAAATTGCCCCATATATTCCTTTTGAAAAATCGTAATCGAACAACATTTTCGTTATATACGGCATAGCAGCGACACCAATAATGGAAATAAATGCTGTTGAAATTTTAATGAAAATGGTTTTTTGAGTTTTGAAAAAGTAATGGTGCATTTTTTATCCTCCTTTATAGGAAATCATACTATGATATAATTATACCATAGATTTCACGTAATTTATCTATTACATATCAGATAAATTACTGTCCATTACAAGTACCCTGGTTTCCACAACCACCATCAGAGATACGCTGCAATTTTACAGTATCAAATGTGAGCGTGGATTTATCATAAACCTTTTTCTCCATATTCAAAGCTCCTTTCCTTCTCCAAATCTGTGGATTTTTCGATGGGGACGGTGGTGCGATACCAGAGAGCAACTCTGTTCAGGAAATACAATAAATGCAGAGAATTCCAGTTTCATGTTGCGGGATTCACGATGATTTTCACATCCGCTGGTCTGCCTACCGACTGGCGTTCCGATTCTTCCAGCCGAATGTATCCGTGCCCCTCCAGTAATTCCAGCGTTGGAAAAATCTCCTCCGTTTTTTTAAAGAACTTCCCCCGGCACATCTGAAAAAGCTCCGAACGCTTAATCACCGATACGTTCTTCTTTTTCAGCTTTGCCAAGACAAATTTGGCTTTCTGGATAGTCAAGTCAGTGCCCATCATAGAATAGGCGTAGGTGGAATGAGCCAGAAAGCATTTGCCGATCTGAATCGCCTTGCTCATCGTAGAAGCTGTCACCTCTACTTTGTCATCTTCCATATCAGCACAGTGCAGCAGTCCTGCAATCCGGAGTACTGCCCCGATATATTTGCTTGCCCAATCGGAAATTGCCTGCCCCTCGCCAACCAGAAACTTCTTATGTTTCTGAAAGTAATCAGCCATCAGGTCAAAGGCTTTTTCGGAAAGGTGTACCGTCTGGGCATCCCCACCAATCGGCAGAGCCATCAAACGAAAAATCAAGCTGCGGTAAGCGGCGGTTACCTCGGGCGGAATCGCCTGGGTACGAAAGACTCGGCTGCCAATTCTGGACGGCGGGGATGCATACAGGAAACGGGCAATCAACAAGATTTAAGAAATTATGGAAAAGCTGCACAGCACAAAAAAGCAGGAGATGCGCTCCTTGCGGAACGATCTCCTGCTTCAAAGTTCTTTTGTTTTTCGCACGCTTTTGCAATTGCGATCCTTGTTCCTTGTGTGCTCCTTACTTGCTCCTTACGAAGAAAATCCGAGCACTTTTGAGGAACATTCACAGCCCCAAAAAGTACGATAATTCCTGCAAAACAGCGTCCAAAGACGTACTGAAAAGCAGTGGAAATTATCTCTTGGAGAACTGTGGAGCGCGACGAGCAGCTTTGAGGCCGTACTTTTTACGCTCTTTCATTCTTGGGTCACGAGTGAGCAGACCAGCTTTTTTCAGTTCTGGACGCATTTCATCGCCGTTCTGCAGCAGAGCACGAGCGATACCGTGACGGATAGCACCAGCCTGACCGGAAACACCACCACCGCGAACGGTGCAAACAACGTCGAATTTACCTGTTGTGTTGGTAACTTCAAATGGCTGACGAACGATAACTTTCAGAGTATCCAGACCGAAGTATTCGTCGATATCTCTGTCGTTGATTGTAACTTTACCGGTACCTGGGTAGAGTCTTACTCTGGAAACAGAGTGTTTTCTTCTGCCGGTTCCGTAGAAATATGCTTTAGATTCGTACATAATTCATTGTCCTCCTTCCGAATTAGAGCTGTTCTGGTTTCTGTGCAGCATGGTTATGCTCGCTGCCTCTGTAAATTCTGCAACGAGTGAGAGCCTGTCTGCCGATGGTGGTGTCTGGAATCATACCTTTAACAGCCAGCATCATAGCTTTCTCTGGGTTCTCCTGCATCAGTTTGTCGTAACGGATTGCTTTCATGCCGCCAATCCAACCGGAATGATGGTAATGAACTTTCTGAACCAGTTTTTTACCGGTGAGAACTGCTTTATCAGCATTGATGATGATAACGTGGTCACCACAGTCAACGTGTGGAGCAAAGATTGGTTTATGTTTGCCGCGGAGCAGGTCAGCAGCTTTAGCAGCAGTACGGCCAAGTGGCTTGTTTGCAGCGTCAATAACATACCATTTACGAGTGATGGTCTGTGCGTTTGGCATTGTTGTAGACATAATTGGTACCTCCTGTTTTTTTGATATCGAACACAATTTATATCATCGGTTTTCCGTAAAAATCCCAATGATGACAAATCAACGTTCTTAATTATAATCAATTCTTATATCGTTGTCAAGGGCTTTTAAGCCGAATTTTTAATTTATAGCCCACTCTCTCTTGATTTCTCTCGTTTTTACTCGTTTTCTCTACCTAACTTGCTTGCTGTTCCATTTTTTTAACGAATTTTCTTGGATTTTTCTCCTTATTTGTTAGTTAGATTGCCCTTGAGTTTTCAACATAAAAACTTTACTCAAACAAATACTTTATTATCCATTCTTTTTTACAATACAAAAAACGGCAAACTTTTCTCGACAGCTCTTTCTTTTGAGAGTATAATGAGATAATGGAAAATGTTTTATAAGGGAGAATTGCCATGAACGACAAACTGAACTTGTTTTATAAAAGTCTTAAAAATAAAAAAGTTTCCTTTATTGGTTTAGGTCGCAGCCATCGGGAGCTGCTGCCGATGTTTGCTTCTAAAGGAGCTTCAGTTACCCTGCGTGACAAACGCACACGAGATCAAGTCGGAGAAGAAGCAAACCGTCTGGAAGAAATGGGAATTACCCTCAAGCTGGGTGGGAGCTATCTGGAGGGCTTATGCGAAGAAGATATGATTCTGCGTACCCCCGGCATGAACTACCTGACACCGGCTTTACAGCAAGCCAGAGAGAGCGGCTGTGCCGTTACCAGTGAGATGGAACTGTTTTTTGATTTATGTCCTTGCAAAATCTATGCTGTAACCGGCTCAGACGGAAAAACCACCACCACCTCGGTAATTGCAGAATTTTTAAAAGCAGAAGGTTTTCAGGTATTTCTCGGAGGAAACATCGGATTCCCGCTACTGCCACGCATTGAACAGATTGGTCCTGATGACCGAGCAGTTGTGGAATTATCCAGCTTCCAGCTGATTTCGATGAGAAAATCTCCGGATGTTTCAGTAATCACCAATGTGGCTCCAAACCATCTGGACGTTCACAAGGATATGAACGAATATATTGATGCCAAACGAAATATCTATCTGCATCAAGGGGGACTTAGCCGCACTGTTATCAACGCAGACAATGAAATTACCGCTTCCTTCTTGCCTGATATTCGCGGTGAAGCTATGCAGTTCAGCCGCAAGGCAAAACCTGCACTTGGATGCTATCTTGGTGAGAATGGCATATTATATATGGCAGACCGCCACAATACCACTGCAGTCTTGCACATGGATGAAATCCGCATTCCCGGTATCCACAATGTAGAAAACTATCTTGCCGCAATCAGTGCTGTTTGGGGAGAAGTTTCCAAGGAAAACATTATATCAGTTGCTAAAAACTTCGGGGGAGTGGAACATCGTATTGAATTTGTACGGGAATTAGATGGTGTAAAATGGTACAATGACTCGATTGCATCCAGCCCAACGCGAACAATTGCCGGACTGAACTCTTTTAAACAAAAGCTTATTTTGATTGCAGGCGGATATGACAAGAAGATTCCGTTTGAACCGTTGGCTCCCAAAATTATTGAGAAGGTAAAAATCCTAATTTTAATGGGAGTAACTGCACCAAAAATTGAGACTGCTGTCACTTGCTGCGAAGGTTACGATTCTAAAGAACTGACCATCCTTCATGTTTCCTCCATGCAGGAGGCTGTCAGAAAAGCTAGGGAAGTTGCAAAGGACGGGGATATTGTATCACTGTCACCTGCCTGCGCAAGCTTTGACCTCTATCCTGACTTTGAAGCAAGAGGAAGGCATTTTAAAGAGCTGGTAAATCAGTTATAATCAAGTTTGATAATTATGAAATAAAAAAGGACGCCACTTGGCGTCCTTTTTTATTTCATAATTTTTGTTTAGCCTCTGCTATTCATATCCTGATACATAGCGTACATTGGAGAAGGCAGACCAAATCCACCTGCTACCGGCATTGCTTCACCGGTAATGAAAGAGGACATATCGCTTGCAAAGAACAGAACTGCGTTTGCGATATCTTCCGGCTGACCCGGACGGTTCAGCGGAACGTTTTTGAGGAACATTTTCAGGAAGTCCTCGGACATATTCTGCATTGCTGCATCGGTTGCAATAAAGCCCGGCATAACTGCATTGCAGCGTACGCCTTTGCTTGCATATTGAACTGCAATATTCTTTGTCAGATAGTTAATGGAAGATTTTGCAACACCATAAGCCATTCTTGACATATCCGGGTATTTTCCGCCGACAGAGGAAATATTTACAATAGAACCTCCTCCGGTTTTTACCATTGATTTTACTGCCTGTTTGCATGGAATATAAACACTCTTGAGGTTATTTTCAACAATGTTAAAGAATCCATCTGTATCGCCGTTTACAAGGTCAAAGTCAACCTTAACATCGGTAGCACCATAGTTGTTGACAAGAATATCAATTCTTCCTTCTTTTGCAACTACTTCATCAACCATAGCGGAGAAGGTTTCTTCTTTGTCGGCATCAAAATAAACAACACCTGCTTGTCCACCTTCTGCAATGATTTCATCGGCAATTTTCTGACCTGCATCTAATCTTCTGACTGCCAAATAAACCTTTGCTCCGTTTTCTGCTAATTTTTTGGCACACGCCAGTCCAATACCTCTGGTAGCTGAGGTAATTAAAGCAATCTTATTTTCACAAAGTTTCATGTGACTTCATTCCTTTCTTTAATATGGTTAAACCATAAATATTCTGTATATATTCTAACACCTTTATATGTCTAAATTCAATATAGATCGTGTCGAATTGATTAACCTTAATTGACAGAATTGCTTCTGTTAATCAACATTTTTAAAAATTGTTGTGCAGCAAGAGAAAGGGGGTGTGCAGGGTAACTTACAGCACTGATTTGTCTTATTGGAAAGTTTTTTGATAGATGAAGTTGAAATACAGATTGTTCCTCTAGGGCTTGTATTGCAAAGTTTTTCGGAACAATCCCAATTCCTAGATTTTGCGCAACAACAGACACAATTAAGTCGGTTGTCGGAAGCTCAATATCCGGATGAAGTATCTGTCCATTCTGTTCAAAAAATGAGTCTAAGTGCTGGCGGCTCACGGTTCCGGATTGCAAACAGATGATTGGATAATCTGAAAGTTTATCTAACTGCATTATCTGTTTTGTTAAATCGGAAAGTTCAGAGCCAACAATAGCTATATCCGAAAACTCTGAAAGTTTTGTTACCCGATATTCTGATATCTGTTGGAACGGAGTGATAATGATAGCAAAATCAATTTCACCTTTCTTTAAAGCATCTAAAGCAAGAGGAGTATGGAAGCTGGAAATACGCAAGCGGACATCCGGAAACTTCTGACGAAATTCTCCCAGAAAGGGGAGGAGGCAATGATGCAGCGTCATTTCGCTTGCACCAATACGAACAAGACCTTCTTTGAGATTTTTCTGTCTGACAAGCTGTTGTTCTGCTAAAAAAATTTCCTCGCAAGCAGCAGAAATGTGTCGATATAATAGTTGTGCTTCCGGAGTTAAACTAACACCTTTTTTAGAACGCACAAACAGTCGACAGCCCAACTCTGTTTCTAACCCTGCAATACAGCGGCTAACAGTAGGCTGAGTCTGAAACAAGGCCTTTGCTGCATAGGTTATATTTCGATATTTTGCAACATAATAGAATGTTTTATATGATTCAAAATTGACTGCCATCTTACTTATCCTCCTTTTTACTTTTATCTATATCAAAAACGTATGGATAACCTTAAAAAAATGTATTTGAAAAATGGTATGATAGTAGTATAATACACATGAGTTTAAGCCGCAAGGGCGTGTCTGCCCATTTATCATAAATAGGGGAGGGAACTGTTTGGAGAACCAAGAAACAAAATATCTCGAATGTGAACGACTTTGGGTGTTTGATCTACTAATCTTTGTAGGTGGCTACTATGGTGTATATACCTTTTTGATGAGGGGTGGGGTGTTCTGCAACGCACAAACCGCAAACTTTGTCTTATTTGCTATTGAACTTGGAAATATGAATTGGTCTAAGGCTGCTTATTATTTAATTCCAATGACTGCTTATATGGCAGGAGCCTTTGTATCTGAAGCAATTTCCATTAAACTGACAAAAGTGAAATTTTTGCGATGGGACACCATTTTAATCATTGTTGAGATTTTATTTATTATTGTATTGGGATTTATCCCCGATTCTGCTCCTTATCAAATCTCTCAAATTGCCATCAATTTTATCTGTTCGATGCAATATAACACCTTTCGACAAGCAGAAGGAATTCCAATGGCAACCACTTTTTGTACTAACCATGTTCGCCAGGTAGGAATTCACCTACACAAATTTTTTTCTCAAAAAAGCTTTGCAAACTTAAAACGATCCATGCGACATTTAGGAATGCTTACAATGTTTGTTTTGGGTGGTGTTTGTGGTGTAATCGGATGTAATTTACTGCAAGGACGTGCTATTTGGGGTGCTGCAATTCCAATGACAATTTTATTGATTGATTTTCTGCACGCAGACCTTACAAACGAAAAAGATCGTCTTAGCACTCTTCCTCATGGTCACTAAATAAAAAATTCCCTGTTCAAAAATTGAACAGGGAATTTTTTATTTTTATCTGTCAAACAATTCTTTTGCCTTTTGCGCAATGCGGGTTCCAAAAATTTCAATTTTGGGCTCTTGCTGTTCAAGTGGAATTTCTTTAAGGCTGGTAACGCCGATATGAGTATATGGCTGACCTTGGGATGAGCCGGCGGAATAAACAAGCATTCCTTTAACCAAAATCTGGTTAATTAAGGTAAGCATTGCTGTTTCAGAGCCGCCACCCATAACATTGGCTGTGGCAAACACTGCACCCAGTTTGCCTGCCATATCAATTCCACCTTCGTCAATAAATTTTTTGATCTGCCAGCAAATATTTGCATAGTATGTTGGAGTTCCAAAAATGATTGCATCCGATTTCTTGATATACTCTTTATCAATCGGATTATCAGCCTGCTCATCTATATTCATGATCTGATATTCGCAGCCATCCACTTTTTGAATTCCTCTACCAATAATTTCTGCTGCCTGCTGAGTCCTTCCGGTCTTGCTGTAAATAATGATTGAAATTTTCATCTTTATCCTCTTCCTCTCATTGATAACATAACCGCTTTATTTATTGACATCTTATTCCAAACGAAGCAAGAAAATGCGTTATTACTCTATATCATCCTGTGATGCACGCTCTAACAACATTGAAATCTGCTGCTCTTCCTGTTCAGTTCCTTCCGGAAGGGTTGTCTGAACATCCTCAGCTATTTCCTGAATGGATTCGTCTGATGTTTCTTCAGCAGTTTCTTCCTTTTCTACTGCTGAAATACCGATAATATTCGTTTCTCCATCTACACGCATAACCTTAACACCGCCGGCATAACGGGACTGTTTAGAAATCTGTTCTGCCGGGATTCTAATAATAATACCACTATCTGTAATCAAGATGATATCATTGTTGTCATCCACATTATCAAAACCAGCCACAGGACCGTTTTTATCGCAATAGTAGTTACGCAGACCTTTTCCGCCTCTGGTTTGCAAACGGTATTCTGAAGCATCTGTACGTCTGCCTAAACCGGACTGAGATACAGTGAGGATATCTTTATCCTCTTTTACAACAACCATGCCGACAACCTGGTCACCCTGGTCTAAAGCGATTGCTTTAACACCACGGGCAGTTCTACCCATAGAACGGGCATCTTCTTCCTTAAAGCGGATACTCATACCATTTCTTGTTGCCAGAATAATCTGATCGTTGCCATCTGTAATCTTAACCCATGCCAATTCGTCGCCTTCATCCAGGTTGATGGCAATCAAGCCGCTCTTACGCACATTGATGTATGCGTTGTATTCGGTACGTTTTACCACACCGTTTCTGGTAACCATGACATAATATTTATCATCCGCGGAAATATCAGAAGTTTTAATAACGCAGGTGATTTTTTCACCTTGTTCTAACGGAAGAATGTTTACTACATTAGTTCCACGAGAAGTACGGGAACCTTCTGGAATTTCATAACCTTTGATGCGGTAAACTTTTCCCTTATTGGTAAAGAACATCAGGTAGTCGTGAGTGGAACAGGTATAAATATCACTTACGAAATCCTCATCTCTGCGGGTCATTCCGCTAATACCTCTACCACCTCGACGCTGTGTTTTATAAGCGTCCAAAGGCTGACGCTTGAGATAGCCAAAATGGGTGAGTGTAATAACACAAGATTCTTCCGGAATTAAATCTTCAATGTCAACTTCACCTTCAACCGAAGCAATTTCGGTTCTTCTTGAGTCATTGAACTTTTCTTTAATTTCCAAAAGTTCTTCTTTTACAATAGCACGAATCTTCTTTTCATCTGAAAGAATTGCGTTATATTCTTCAATTTTTTGGTGAAGCTCATCCAATTCGCTTTGAATTTTCTCACGTTCCAAACCTGCTAATCGACCCAGCTGCATCTGAACAATTGCCTGTGCCTGAATATCGTCCAAACCAAAGCGTTCCATCAGGACGGTTTTACCTTCCTGAACCGTGTAGTGTGAGCGGATGATGGAGATAACCTCATCAATATAATCAAGCGCTGTCAGCAAACCTTCCAGGATATGAGCACGTTCTTTTGCCTTCTTCAGATCGTAGATTGTTCTGCGAGTGATAACTTCTTCCTGGAATTTAATATATTCTTCCAGCATTTGCTGCAAGGTAAGTGTTTTCGGTTCACGATTTACCAATGCAAGCATAATTACACCAACGGTTTCCTGAAGCTGAGTATAAGAATAAAGCTGATTTAAAACAATCTGAACATTGGCATCGCGTTTTAATTCGATGACAATTTTCATTCCTTTTCGGCTGGATTCATCGCGGATGTTGCTGATTTGATCAATTTTCTTTTCTTTTACCAGATCGGCAATTCGTTCAATCAATCTTGCCTTATTGACCATATATGGGATTTCGGTAACGACAATGCGTTCACGTCCGTTTTTAAATTCTTCAACGTGTGTTTTTGCACGCAGAGTAATTTTTCCGCGACCGGTTGCATAGGCTGCACGAATGCCCGCACGTCCCATGATGATGCCGCCGGTAGGGAAGTCCGGGCCTTTGATGTGTTCCATCAACTGGTCCAAAGTTGCATTTGGATTGTCGAGCATACAACAAGCACCATCAATAACCTCACCCAAATTATGGGGAGGGATGTTGGTTGCCATACCAACGGCAATTCCGGTAGAACCGTTAACCAACAGGTTTGGAAAACGGCTTGGCAAAACAACCGGCTCCTGAAGTCGATCGTCGTAGTTTGACTGAAAATCTACTGTTTCTTTATCAATATCGGTGAGCATTTTCATGGAAATTTTGCTCATCTTTGACTCGGTGTATCGGTAAGCAGCCGGAGGGTCACCGTCCACAGAACCGAAGTTTCCGTGACCGTGAACCAGTGGATAGCGCAAAGAGAAGTCTTGTGCCATACGCACCAACGCATCATAAACGGAAGCGTCGCCATGAGGATGGTATTGACCCAATACGTTACCTACTGTATCTGCACATTTACGAAAGGCTTTTTCCGGATACAGTCCGTTTCCATACATAGTATAAAGGATTCGTCTGTGTACCGGCTTTAGACCATCTCGAACATCCGGTAATGCTCGGCTGGCAATAACAGACATCGAGTAGTCTAAATAGGCGTCCTTCATCTCCGCCTCAATATCCTTACGAATCAGGTTTTCACCCGATGTATTCATCTTCTTCATTCCTTTCCGTTTGAAAAGCAGCCACTATTTTTTGAGCGTATTTTGGTAGGCGTTTCCGATTTTTTCTTTCATTGTTTTTACAAATTCTTCTGTCTGTGCTTCATCCAACACATTTTTCGGAATAATATAAACATGGTTTCCCTGATAAAGAATCGAAAAACACCGTTTCAGTTCATACAACTTCACAACTTCCTGATAGGAAATTTCTTTATCATTCAGGCACAGGCTGTTTTCTCCCAGTACAACGGTCTGCTTTCCCTCATTCACAAAAGCTTTCGCAATATCCCTGTTAAAGCGTTGTGTTGTTTTTTTAAACAGAATTGCTAATCCTCCCAATATTACTGCAAAAATCAGTGCAAAACCGCTTCGGCTGTAAGCAAACCACCCAATTTGAACTACCGTTAAAAGAGAGAGCACAAGATACATTCTTTTTGCTTTGCGATTGCTGCCATCTGCTGTATCGGTTGCTTCCAGTCCATCAAAAATATCGTCAAATCTTGCATCAAAAGAAAAATTTAAGCCGCTTAATGTTTCCCGTGAAACATTTTCTGTCGATTTTTCCGTATTTTCTTGTGAAACTTCTTCTGTTAAACGTACGTTTTTATCCTCATGTTCCATATTAGACTCCTTCTTTTTATCCCGAAACATTTAATTTCGTTACTTTTTAAAGGATTGAACCTGCTTTTGAATAACAGAGTCCGCTGCATCCAGCGTTTCTCTTGGAATGATTACCCGTCGTCCGATTTTGATTTGAAGAATAACGGTTTGTTCTGTTTCTTCAATGCCGGAAATATCTTCTGTCAAAATAGTGTTTCGATGTTTCCCATTCAAAAAGCATACTATTTTATCCGGCTCAAAAGCATACTCCATAGGCTCCAAAAGGCTTGGATCTTTTTTTAATTCTTTTAATATCGAACGTTTTAAGGCAATTGGGAACATTATAAAATTATAAACAAGATTGAAAATTTGAAAGACAATAAATAAAATTCCCAATGTAAGATAGACATCAGACCATCTATCGTTCATCGACACGCCCTTATAAATGGCAAAAACACCGATGACGGTAAAAATAACAGCCCATATAACCGCTTTTTTCTTGCCTTTATTGATTTGATCCTGTGAATGAGAAAGGGCATAGTCAATATAATGGTTTTCCTGAAGCTGGACTGTCATGCGATGTGTAAAATCGTCAAGAGAGCGCTTTTCATTTTTGATTCGATTTTTTTCGTTCTTCATGTCATGCTCCCTTTAAATATCGAGGTTATTGACAAACTTTGCATTCTGTTCGATAAATTCTCGTCTTGGCCCTACTTTATCGCCCATCAGAATGGTGAAAATTTCATCTGCGCGCTCGGCATCTTCCATCGTTACCTGAATCATGGTTCGATGTTCCGGATCCATTGTGGTTTCCCACAGCTGATCTGCATCCATCTCACCAAGACCTTTATAACGCTGAATGTCCACTTTGCCTCCGTCTGCTGTCATCTCTGCTATAACAGCATCACGTTCTGCATCGGAATAAGCATAGCGTATCTTTTTACCGCGATAAATCTTAAATAGCGGCGGTTGTGCAAGATAAATATGTCCTTCTTCAACCAAAGGTCGCATAAAGCGGAAGAAGAATGTTAACAGCAAAGTCCTGATATGGGAACCGTCTACATCGGCATCTGCCATAATAATAATCTTTCCGTAACGCAGTTTTTCCAAATCAATCTCATCACCAACACCACATCCTAATGCTGTGATAACCGGCAGCAATTTTTCGTTTGTATATACTTTATCCAAACGTGCACGCTCTACATTGAGCATTTTACCCCAAAGCGGCAAAATTGCCTGGAAAGAGCTATCTCGTCCCTGTTTTGCAGAACCGCCCGCAGAATCACCTTCGACAATATAAATTTCTGTACGGACATTATCGTGGTCAGAACAATCTGCCAATTTACCGGGAAGGCTGACACCCTCTAAGGCAGATTTTCTCTCACGGGTACGATCTCTTGCAAGACGAGCAGCTTCTCGTGCCTGTGCAGCCATCATGGTCTTTTCTACAATCAGCTTTGCAACAGCAGGATTTTCCTCAAAATAAGTGCTGAGTTTATCATAGGTAATGCGGTAGGTTAGAGTACGGATCTCTGTGTTTCCTAATTTGGTTTTAGTCTGCCCTTCAAACTGTGCTTCTTCCAGCTTAACAGAAATAATCGCTGTCAAGCCCTCCAGAACGTCCTCTATGGTAAATTTATCGGTATCCTTCTTAAACACCCCTGCCTTTTTTGCATAGTCATTAAAAGCCTTTAGGAGGGCTGTACGGAAACCGATTTCGTGAGTTCCTCCATCCGGGGTATGAATATTATTTGCAAATGACAAGATATTGGTATTATAACTATCGTTATACTGAAGAGCTACCTCAACTGTGGACTTATCTCCATCACCGGAATAATAAATGACATCCTCATGGAGAACATCCCAAATATTTTTCTTTTTTTCGTGGATATAACTTACAAAGCTGCGAATTCCACCTTCATAATGCAGAACCTCGCTAACCGGTTCATCTCCGCGCTCATCGGTAAAGGTGATATTAACCCCGCCATTTAAAAAAGCCTGCTCTCTCAGGCGTTTGAGCAGCACACCATAATCATAATGGGTTGTTTCGGTAAAAATTTCCGGATCTGCTTTAAAAGCGACCTGAGTTCCTCTTTCGGTGGTTGCTTCTACCAGTTTAAGATCACAGACTGCTTTTCCATGCTCAAAACGCTGATAGTAACGGTTCTGACCATCGCAGACCTCTACTTCCAACCATTCAGACAAGGCGTTTACTACTGACGCACCTACACCGTGCAGACCGCCGGACACCTTATATCCACCGCCGCCAAACTTACCTCCGGCATGCAGAACAGTAAAAACAACTGTTACTGCTGGAATACCCAGTTTAGGTTGAATGCCAATCGGAATTCCACGTCCGTTATCTTTGATACGAACAATGTCGCCCGGAAGTAAATCGACCAGAATTTTGGTACAATTTCCTGCCAAAACCTCGTCAATTGAGTTATCCACAATTTCATATACCAGATGATGCAAGCCCTGTGGACCGGTGGAACCAATATACATACCCGGACGTTTTCGAACTGCATCCAGACCTTCTAAAACCTGAATGTTACTGGCATCGTAGTTCTCAATCATCTCCGGATTTTTTTCTGGTGTATTTTCCAAAGTGATTCCCTCCATCATTTCTTGATAGTTTAATACAGCCGTACCAGAAAAAGTCGGCTTTTTTCTTTCCTTGACTTTTGTGGCAAGGAATACCAAAAGCAAAAAACACGCATAACAACTCAGGATTTTTCGCTTTTTATACCTGTCTATTATATCATATAACGCTACTAAAGTACAATCTTTTTATAATGATTCTTTTCTTCTAATATGTGTTTTTTAAAAACAGGAAAAACCGCTGTATTTATGCGATTTTTAATAATTTTTAAAACAAGGAAAACCGACTGCAAAAGCAGTCGGT
>JAHHTY010000048.1 GCA_020024325.1 Negativibacillus sp. | reverse complement strand
ATCAGTTTTGTACAATCCATTCGATTGGAGAAAGGTTTATACCCTACTTCTTCCATTGAAACACTGGACAGCATCAATGCAAAACTTGACAGCATTGTAGAAGGCGAACAAACATATACAATCCAACAGGGTGACTCCCCATGGTCAATTTCTGACAAGTTTGATGTTCCGACACAAACCTTAATTAATCTGAACCCTGATGTCAGCAAAAATATGCTGGTTGGAGATACGTTCATTATCTCACAAAAACAGCCATTCCTTCAGACAAAATCAGTTCGTACTGTTACCCAAAAAGAGGAGGTAACCTTCACTACGGAAACTGAAATTGACAAGAACAAGGAAAAGAGTTATAAAAAGGTTGTTCAAGAGGGTAAAAACGGTTTAAAGGAAATTACCAGTGAAATCACTTACATTGATGGTTATGAAACCGAACGCCACATTGTTTCTGAAAATATGTTGGTAGAACCTGTAAAAGCAAAAGTCGTTGTCGGTTCACTGACAAGTTCCGGTTTCAACTTCTCCGGCTCCGGTACCAATTCTACCGAAAGCAATGTCGGTGGATATATCTGGCCGGTTAACGGCGGTTATATCTCCTGTCCAATTTGGGGATACCAAGGACATACCGGAACTGATATTGCTGCTAAAGCAGGCACAACTATCTGGGCTGCTAAAGCGGGTACAGTAGCATATTCCGGCTGGTCCAACGGTTATGGTTACAATGTTCTTATCAATCATCCAGACGGAACCAAGACCCGATATGCACATTGCAGCAAGCTTGCTGTCTATGCCGGTCAGCAAGTGTCACAAGGACAAGTTATCGGTTATATAGGTCGTACCGGTTGGGCAACCGGTAACCACTGTCATTTTGAGATTATTAGCGGCGGTTCTTACTTGGATGCAAGAAAGTATATTGGTTACAGTCGATAAACCCAAATCTTTCGTACAAAATAAAGCGATTACAAAAGAAAAGTGGTTTATCTTCTCTTAGTAAAAGAAAACTTAGTTAAAAGCTCCCTTATGCAGTCTATTGCTGCATAAGGGAGCTTTTTATGCTATATCTATCATCTAAGGGCAGTTCAATTTTCCATCATGTTTTTGAATATTTGCACTTCGTTTTACCCATCTTGATAGTAAAAGGGGGTAGAGCAATGAGTTTTCATAAACTTCACTTTCTACTTCCCTCCCATCGACAACTTCGATGGTTTTGGGGAAGTTTTTTTATCACCCTGATTTTTTTAGGATTTATTACAGGGTTTTTATATGTTGCCTGTGGCAAAGAAAGCGGTGTTCAGCAACCCGTTTTATCAGTTGTGCTTCCTTCTTCGTCAAAGTCCGAATATGAGAACAGCCATCCGAATGATTCGGACAGCTATTCTATCAGTTTTCTTGGATGGAAAAAGGAGTTTTCTGTTTTAGAAATTCAAGAAATTTCCCAGGAAATATCTCGATTATATTCCCGATATGGGGTTTTGATTCCTCCCTCATATCGAACTTTTGGAGGATTTATCTATCTTCTATATAAACTTCTCTAGTATTCCTTTTTTCTGAGAAAGGCAGTCGAAATTTTGATAGAAGCACACAATGAAATTGCAAGCAATAACAAAACAGCAATAACAATAAAGGGGATAGGGAACGTATATAATATCTGCAATTTTTCCAATAATCCCACGATTCCCAATATAACCAAGAAAGGAAGTCCTATAAGTATAGCATACAGTACTCGTCCCCTTTGTATTCCATATTTATAAGCAACTGGGATAATGACAATTCCTGTATAAATCTGTATCAAAAGTGAACCAGCCATAGAACCTATTCCATCATCGTTTAGTCCCCCCAGTATCAACAGATAAATCAAAGCAATTATTTGTGATACAAAAATCATGATACCAAAGGAACAATACCGCGCCAGCACAACCTGTTTTACATCGAGTGGAAGAATCGTTGTATATTTATCCCAATGATAAAACTCATCATATGAAAATAGGTTATACAGACTGCTAATGCACAAAACGCTAATAGTCACTACTCCTGTTCCAGGCTGTCCTACTAATCCCCATATTACACCAAAAATTATAAATGGGATAACCATTGTTTTCATCAATTTTTTGGACGAAAAAATATCGTTGAGAATGAGTCCTTTCATCATTATTCCTTCTTTCTTAATATCAGGATTTTATTATTCGTTCTCAGTACAAAGAAACACCATCAATTCATCTAAGGTAATGGGGTCCACTGTAATATCGGGATAATCAATAGTGAACTGTTCTCGATTTTGTATCAGTGCTTCGCTTCCATATTTATTGTCCCTGTATTTCAAAATAATCGGACTGTCAATTGAATGCAATGTTTGGGTATCTGCCTTTGCAATGGCATAATGATAGATAATATCATCTTTATTTTTACTCATTACAATTTTGCCTTGATGAATAAAGGTGATATAGTCGGCAATACGCTCCAGGTCACTAGTAATATGAGATGAAATTAAAATAGAGGATTCACCATCTGAAATAAATTCCAAAAACAGATCAAGCATCTCTGCACGAACAACCGGATCAAGTCCACTGGTCGGTTCGTCCAAAATTAAAAGATTGGCGTGATGGCTCAAGGCAACTGCTAGTGAGAGCTTCATTTTCATCCCTCTCGAAAAATCTTTCAGTTCCTTTTTATCCGGCAGTTTGAAACGCTTTAGATAATCTTGATAAACTTTTTCGTCCCAGCTACGGTAGATATTCTTCATTACCTTGCCTAAATTTGAAACATATAAGGTTTGGTTAAACGGAAGTTCATCGAACACTACACCGATTCTTTCCTTATCCTGTATTCTTAATCCTTCATTTCCGAAAATCTTCACACTTCCGCTGTTTGCTTCCACCATACCCATAATAATCTTCATTGTGGTGGATTTTCCGGCACCGTTTTCACCAATCAAACCCATAATAGCACCTTTAGGCAACGAGAAACCAATGTTAGATAATGTAAACTGCGGATAGGTCTTGCAAATATCTTTTAATTCTAAAACCATTGTATCATCCATAAATGATTCTTCCCTTCTTTGATAACAAAATTGTTACTCCTCATACAAAAGATTGAGCATCTCCGTTAACTCTTCCAAAGAAATGGAAACCGTTTTAGCCTGCTGCACTGCCTGTTCCAACGATGCTTCTACTTTTTTTCGTTGTTCTTCCTTCATCAGCTCCAAATTTTTAGGAGCCACAAAGCAGCCCTTACCTGCCACCGTTACAACAAAACCATCCCGTTCCAAATCTTCATAAGCTCGCTTTGTGGTAATAACACTAATATGCAAATCTCTTGCTAAAGAACGCATAGAAGGCAGAAGCTCTCCTTCTTGCAGTTCACCATTGAGAATATGGCTTTTAATCTGCGCTGTGATTTGCTCATAAATCGGTTTACCATCTGAATTACTGATTATTAGATTCAAAAAATCACCAATCTTTCTCATCCGTATATACTGTATATATCGTATATATACAGTATCACACTATTTTCTATTTGTCAAGCTGTATTTTATATCAAGTTGATGTGTTTTGGGAAAGTTGAAAAAATCACATACAAATGTTATACTGATTAAACACACGTTTTCTACCGATGATAACGGCATTTTTTGTAAACGAAATCTATTGATAAAAATACGATATAAGCAGGAAGGAAGGTAACAATTGATGAAAGAATTACTTCACGATAAACTCTATCTTATTTTTCAGGGGCTGTCGATTGTCACTGCCTTGATTTACCTGCTATCCACAAATGGATATCACCACACGCTCATTTTTATTAGCTGGATTGCTGCACTAGTTCTTTTCTCTGCTGCGGCAGTACGATGTGCTATGAAGAAAAAATGGATCATGACCTCTTTTAATCTTGCTTTTGTTGTTTTGTTTTTTATGAGTCTGATGCTTCTTCCATACAACACATAAAGGAGATTTCTATGATTGTCATTCAACGAATTGAAAATCCCGTCGATTGCCCTCAGGCAGACCCACACTATGTCGAGATACACAACGCTTATCTCATAAATGACACTCCTGTTTATTTTGAGATAAAAAACAAAACAAAAGCTGTACTCCATTCTTCTATCACCTCTTTTCCCGAAGAACTGATTCAAGCTTTTCGTTTTTATAATTATCAGGTAACAGAGTTCTATGACGACTGCGGAAACTTGCTGTTCTCTTACAAGGCAGTTCCTTTAACTCAAACAGATATTATATCCTTACAGCCTTCCCAATTTTACATCAGCGATTCTAAACTGGAAGCCTGCTGTAAATGGGTAAGGAGCAAGGATGATTTGATGATTCCTGTTTATCCCGATACCAAGCTAATCTGTGACGGGCATACCCGTCTGTATGCCGCAATCAAAAAAGGAATTACCCAATGTTACACCTATCCTGCTGTCGGAGTTGACAGATACATATTAGATTTTGTTCGTATGGCACAGGAACGAAATATTTATCAAGTTTCGGATATGCAGCTTGTATCTAAAGAAGAATATCAAGTTGTGTGGAATCAATTTTGCGACGATTTTTTCAGCCATCAAATCACACAATCTGAATCTCCCCACGAAGATTAAAAAAAGCGAAAGGATAGTTTATCCTTTCGCTTTTTGATTTTATTATTTATCTATAATCATCTGACCATAGTCAAGATCCTGAAAGCCTAAACTGCTGTACAATTTCTTTGCCTTAGGATTATGTGGGCAAACTTCTAAACGAAACCGTTTTGCTTGCGGATATTCTGCAAACAGCCATTCAAAAAATCGGTGTCCAAAACCTTTGCCACGATTTTCCGGCAAAAAGTAAAGTTCCTCTGCCTGAACAGTGTAACCTCCGCCCTCACAGCTCCAGTAAAAAGCAAGCAAGCCGTAACCGATTGGTTTTCCCTCCTCGGTCATCATCAACGCCCTCATCAGCTCTGATCCTTTGATAGCAAGCTCGAACGTATCTTCAAACTTTTTGGTGTCCACATCAAAAAGGGTTGCATCTCCCGAATAAAAGTCGGTTGCCATCTTCATGTATGTTTCTTTGTCCTCAAGTCTGAAATCGCGAATTTCCATGATTCCTTTACCTCCTTAGTATATTTTCATTCTAATCCTTCTACCCCTTTTCGTCAAGCATTATCCCCTATCCTTTATTCATTGGTTTATTTTATATATCTGTAGTATTATAAAATAAAAAATGGCTCTATCTATAAAACCTTTTTTTACTTGGGGCATTTTCTTGGTCGAATCAATTCTTATTTTTTCTCATGCTATGTGCATTGATGTTTCTTTTGGTTATGCAGTTATGCTCCTCTAAGTTAAACATTTGGGAGTCAGTGCCCCGATATGAACTGCTTTTCTGTCTGTTATACCTTATTTATCGGTTATTATTTTATGCCTTGCAGCAATTATATTCTGTAAAAAGTCAAGGAGTCATGATATTCAAAACGAATATGAGTAGCCCTTTTTGAAAGGCTTCTCATTTTTTCTTGCAGTTTTATCTTTACATCATTGCACTTTTTCACTATAATGTAATAAATCATTTTTTCCAATTCATGAAAGAAAATTGTTTATCTATGCTGCCTAAATTGTGCAGGCAGTTTTTCTGTGTAATAACAAACTCTGTGAAAGGTATGATGAGGATTGAAATTAAACTCTTTGTTTGATCAAAAAAAGATTGTATTTTCATTTGAAGTATTTCCACCTAAAAAGACAAGCTCGATTCAAACGGTCTATGATACACTGGATAATCTGGCTGACCTCTCCCCTGATTTTATCAGTGTAACCTATGGTGCGGGAGGAAATCCTGCCGACCGCTCAACAGTAGAAATTGCCTCAACAATCAAGCATAAGTATCACATTGAGCCACTGGCACACCTTACCTGTGTTAATTCCACCCATGACCATATCGGTCAGGTGTTAGATGATCTGCGGCAAAATAATATTGAAAATATCCTTGCACTGCGCGGAGATTTCAATCCTCTTATTCCCCCAAAAACCGATTACCAATATGCTCAAGAATTGATTCATAATATAAACAAATATGGTGGATTTGATATTGCCGCTGCTTGCTATCCCGAAGTCCATCCCGAATGTTCTGATATGGAAGAAGACATTTTACATTTAAAAGAAAAGGTAGACGCAGGTGCTTCTCACCTGATTTCTCAGCTGTTTTTTGACAATCATGATTTTTACAATTTTCTGTACCGTATACGGGAAGCAGGAATTATGGTTCCTGTAGAAGCAGGTATCATGCCCGTTACCAACCGAAAACAGATTGAAAAGATGGTTTCACTTTGTGGGGCAAGCCTTCCGAAAAAATTCGTAAAAATCATGCACCGTTATGGCGATGATCCCATTGCAATGCAGGATGCCGGCATTGCCTATGCTGTAGAGCAAATTGTGGACCTTATCTCCAACGGAGTACAGGGAATACACCTTTATACCATGAATAATCCGCTGGTTGCTCGCCGTATTAGTCAATCGGTTGCAAGTTTAATTCGATGTACAAACCGATAAAGGGAGATTTTATGCTGTATACTTTAAACTCTATTCCAAATCAGGAAACGATTCGCTATGCTTTAGGAGCAAAGTTTCCTGAAGAAATTCCGACTGAATTTTTTGGTATGGCACAAAAATCCGCCCAAAAAATATTGTCTGAAGCAATACCCAGCTACTGTTTAAAATTTGTTTCTTTACAGCCACTGTTCCAAGATATTTTACAGGGAAATGATATTCAAAATCATTTGAAAGAATGTTCTGATGGTATCCTTCTTTGTGCCACTTTGGGAGCACAGGTTGATGCTCTGATACGAAAATATCAGATAATCAATATGGAACAGGCACTGTGGCTGGACGCTGCTGCCAGTGCTGCCATTGAGGCGGTGTGCGACGGTATACAATACCAACTTGCACAGCAGCTTGAAAGAACATTAACCAGTCGCTTTAGCTGCGGATACGGCGATTTTCCGCTCACAGCTCAAGCCAATTTTGTTGCCCAACTGGATGCCGGGAAAAAAATCGGACTTACGGTCAGCTCTTCCGGAATGTTAGTGCCTGTAAAATCGGTCACTGCCGTGATTGGCATTCTTCCTAAAGGGTATTCTAATACAAAGAGGGCGGTTCTTCCCTGCTCATTGTGTCATCTCAAAGAAAACTGCCAGTTAAGAAGAAAGGGTGTTTTTTGTGGAAAACAGATTGATTGATTCGCTTAAAAATACAGATCGTTTTTGGATATTGGATGGGGCAATGGGAACCCAACTGCAACAAATGGGTCTGCCTTGTGGCTGCCAACCGGAAATTTTTAATATCACACACCCTGAAATTGTTTCAAAGGTACACCGAGAATATATCAAAGCCGGCAGCAATATTATCTACTCCAACACCTTTGGAGCCAATCGAAAAAAACTAAAAAATACCGGATACACCGTTGGACAAATTGTCGATGCTGCCGTTCACAATGCTAAATCGGCGGCAGCCGAAAGCGATACGCTGGTTGCTTTAGACATTGGCCCTATCGGAGAGCTTTTAGAGCCTACCGGAACACTTTGCTTTGAAGAAGCATATGAAATTTTTTATGAGGAAGTTTCTGCCGGTATAAAAGCCGGAGCTGACCTGATTGTTTTGGAAACTATGACCGATTTATACGAAGTTAAAGCGGGTATTCTTGCTGCCAAAGAATGTTGCGAAGCTTTCGGAAAACAACTGCCTTTGATGGTATCAATGACCTTTGAGGAAAACGGGCGTACTTTTACCGGATGCTGTGTTGCTTCGATGGCTGCCGTTATTGAAGGGCTTGGGGCTGACATCATTGGATTTAACTGTTCGTTGGGACCTGTGGAGCTGCTTCCTCTTGCTAAAGAATTGCGGAAATACACCTCTCTGCCCATTTTTATCAAAGCAAACGCCGGTCTTCCTGACCCTATTACCAATCAATATTCCATTACACCACAGCAATTTGCAAATTGTATTCGTGAATATCTTCCATTGGGAATCAATATCTTCGGGGGCTGCTGCGGTACAAATCCGAAATTTATCCAAGCTCTATCTCAGATGCTGAAAAACCGGACTCCGCAAAAACCTCTTTCTTTTCCCCGTATTCCTTGTGTTTGCAGCCCTACTTGTTTTGTTCCTATTGACTGTATCCGTATTGTCGGAGAACGAATCAATCCCACCGGTAAAAAGCGTTTAAAGCAGGCTATTTTAGAACAGGACTTTGACTATATTTTGAATCAGGGAATTTCTCAGGTGGAAGCCGGAGCTGCTATCCTAGATGTAAACATGGGTATGCCCGGAATCGAGGAATCCCAGATGTTACCTTTGGTGATAAAAAAGCTCCAAAGCGTTTTAGACACTCCATTGCAAATAGATTCTTCCAACGCAAAAGCAATCGAAAGCTCTTTGCGTGTATACAACGGAAAACCCATTATCAACTCGGTAAACGGAGAAGAAAAATCCATGCGTACCATCCTTCCTCTGGCAAAAAAATATGGTGCCTGTGTTGTTGCCTTAACTTTGGATGACAAAGGAATCCCCCTGACTGCCGAGGAACGATTTGTTGTCGCTGAACGAATTGTGCATCGAGCAGCGGAATATGGTATCCCGAAAGAGGACATCTTTGTGGACTGTTTGACTCTGACCGCCTCTGTCCAGCAAAAGGAAGTATTGGAAACGCTCAAGGCAATAAAATTGGTAAAAGAACGACTTGGGGTAAAAACACTGCTTGGTGTTTCCAACATTTCGTTTGGACTGCCTAACCGCGAGCTGCTGAATCACAGCTTCCTGTTGATGGCTTTGGAGGCAGGGCTGGATTTACCAATCATCAATCCAAATGTTCCTTCTATGTTAGATGCTATCCGCGCTTTTGAGGTGTTATATCATCGGGACGAAAATGCTGCCCATTATATCGAAAACTTTAGCCGACCGGAAGAAATTGCCCGTATCTCAGCAAAACCAAACACCACCCCAACAACCGAATCTATGCCCGAGTCGGTCTGTGCTGACAGCTTAACGGAGAATGTGAAGCGGGGATTGGGCGAATCGGTTCGCCTTAAAGTAAAAGAGTTACTGACTGTTTTAGAGCCTGAAGAAATTATCAACACCAAGCTCATCCCTGCTTTAGACGTTGTAGGGCAAGATTTTGAATGCGGAAAAATCTTTTTACCTCAGATGATAGGGGCTGCTCAAGCTGCACAAAGCGGTTTTGAAGAGATTAAAAACTATCTTTGTGCCCATCCAAAATCAGATTCACCCTCACAATCACTCTCCCAAAAAGGGATTGTTCTTGCCACTGTCCATGGCGATGTTCATGACATTGGAAAAAACATTGTCAAAGTTATTTTAGAAAATTACGGTTTTGCCGTACTGGATTTGGGACGTGATGTTCCTGCCGAAAAAGTGGTTGCCGCAGTGGAAGAAAATCACATTCGTCTGGTCGGTTTAAGCGCGTTAATGACTACCACCTTGCACAGCATGGAGGAAACCATCTCTGCAATCCACCGCAAAGGACTTGACTGCAAAATCATGGTTGGCGGTGCTGTTCTAACCGAAGAATATGCTATGAAAATCGGTGCCGATTTCTACGCTAAAGATGCAAAAGCTTCGGCGGATATTGCAAAATCGGTACTGAACTAAAAAACATACCAATCCCCTTGCTGCTTCAAGGCAAGAAATTTGCTGATTCTTGCAAGAAAAAAGAAGGATTTCTTGCAAATTGTCATTTTAGTGCAGAGCGTAAAAAAACTTTCCTGCAAAACTTTGTGAAAAATTACACAAATTATTCTCCCTGTATACCCTATCGCACCACAAAAGGGAAAACCTTTTTTAAATTATGGTAAATCCCGGCTTACTGCCCTTGAAAAAAGGAATGGAATAGATTACAATATACTTAATTTGTAGAGCTTATTGCTATTACTGCTTTTGCAAAAATTTTCAATAGTTCTTACGTTTTAAACGTATTCAAAAGGAAAGGCAGGTCATTTATAATGAATTCTCTGAATAAAAAAACTGTCGAAGATATCGATGTATCCGGTAAACGTGTACTGGTTCGCTGCGACTTTAACGTTCCTCTGAAAGACGGCGTTATTACAAACGATAAACGTATTGTTGCTGCTCTGCCAACCATTCAGTATCTGGTTGAGCACAATGCAAAGGTTATCCTCTGCTCTCATCTGGGCAGACCAAAGGGTGAATATAAAGAGGAATTCTCTTTGGCACCTGTTGCTGCAAGACTTTCTGAATTGCTGAATCAGGAAGTACTTCTTGCAAAAGATGAAAATGTTGTGGGTGAAAATGCAAAAGCACTTTCTTCTGCAATGAAAGAAGGACAGGTAATCCTTCTGGAAAATGTTCGTTTCAGAAAAGAAGAAACCAAGAACGAGGAAAACTTCTCTAAAGAGCTTGCTTCCCTTGCTGATGTTTATGTTAACGACGCATTCGGTACTGCACATCGTGCACACTGTTCCACCACCGGTGTGGCTTCTTTCCTGCCTGCTGTATGCGGTTACCTGATTCAGAAAGAGATTTCTGTAATGGGTCAGGCACTCAACAATCCAAAACGCCCTCTGGTTGCTATCTTGGGCGGTGCAAAAGTATCCGATAAAATCGGCGTTATCAATAATCTGCTGGAAAAAGTGGATACCCTGATTGTTGGCGGCGGTATGGCATACACCTTCTTTAAAGCAAAAGGCTACAACGTTGGCTCCTCCCTGTGCGAGGATGACAAAGTAGAGCTTGCAAAAGAAATGCTTAAAAAAGCAGAAGAAAAAGGTGTTCGTTTCCTTCTGCCGGTTGACAACAAGCTCGGTGACAAATTTGCCGAAGATTGTCAGGCACAGTTTGCTGATTCCGATAAAATTCCAGACGGCTGGATGGGCATGGACATCGGTCCAAAATCCATTGAATTGTTCTGCTGCGCAGCAAAAGATGCTGCAACTGTAATCTGGAACGGTCCAATGGGCGTGTTTGAATTCCCTGCTTTTGCAGAGGGTACTCTCGAAGTTGCAAAAGCAATTGCAAACTCCGGTGCCATCTCCATTATCGGCGGCGGCGACAGTGTTGCTGCTGTTACCAAACTCGGTTTTGCTGATAAAATGACCCACATTTCTACCGGAGGAGGCGCTTCTCTGGAATTCTTAGAAGGTCTTGAGCTTCCAGGCATCGCTGCTCTTAACGAAAAATAATGGTCCCCATTAAAAACAGATGCAGGAGCTCCCCTCTTGCATCTGTTTTTCCCTGTATATTGGAGAGCAACCTGAAAGATTTGTGCTTCAACGAAAGGAATTTACCTTATGTCTTACTATAACCCTATATTTTCTGTTTTCCCTATTTCAATTTTTCTGTTCTCTCTGATACAAATTATTCTATATTTTATCGACTCATTTGGGATTTATTCTATGTCCAGAAATACCGGCATGAAAAATCCATGGCTTGCTTGGATTCCCTTTGCAAAAGAATACCTGCTCGGTTCTCTTGCTGATCGATATAACAATACCTACCACCAAAAAAAGACCTTTCTTCGTTTTTATCTATCAGTTATAAGGACAGTAGAAACTCCGCTGTCTTATTTTGCATTGATTTATTTTATTTTTTTATGTTTAATTTCCCAGATCTCTTTAGACCTTGTCATAAGTTTGACGATAATTTTGATCTTGACTGTCACTCTCGGCATTCTTTGCAAGGTTCTCTATCTGATAACTTTCTATCATGTTATGATGGACTTTGAGCCTTCTCGGTCAGTTTTATATACCATTCTTGCATTCTTTAATCTTGGTTGGATTTGTTTATTCTTTGCTCGGAACAATGTGCCTGTCGGAGTTGCCGGCAGATGCCAACCGCAGCAACCTAAATATGATATCATTTAAAAACATATGTTAACAACACCCTTAAAAATGAAAGGAAGTTTTTGATATGAATAAAACACTTCGTAAAGCAGTAGTTGCTGGAAACTGGAAAATGAATAACGATCGTAAAGCTGCAAAGCAGCTGATTGATGAACTTGCTCCACTGGTAAAAGATGCCGAATGTGATGTTGTCCTTTGCGTGCCATACACCAATTTGGAAACTGCTCTTTCCTTGTGCGAGGGTACCAATATGCACATTGGTGCTGAAAACTGCCACTGGGCAAAATCCGGTGCTTTCACCGGAGAAATTTCTGCTGAGATGCTGGCTGAACTTGGTGTAGAATATGTTATCATCGGTCACTCGGAGCGCAGACAGTACTTTGGTGAAACCGATCAGACCGTTAATGCAAGAGTTCGTGCTGCTTTAGATGCAGGGCTGAAAGTAATTCTTTGTGTTGGCGAAGTTTTGGAACAGCGTGAACAGGGCATCACCGAAGAAGTAGTAAGCTTGCAGACAAAAGTTGCTCTGGGTGGCGTAAGTGAAGAAGAGCTTTCCCGCATTATCATTGCTTATGAACCAGTATGGGCTATCGGAACCGGTAAAACAGCAACCGCAGAACAGGCACAGGAAGTATGTGCTATCATCCGTGGTGTTGTTGCTAAACTGTACAACAAAGCAGCTGCCGATGCTCTTACCATCCAGTATGGTGGTTCTATGAAACCTGCTAACGCAAAAGAATTGCTGTCCAAAGAAGATGTAGACGGCGGTTTAATTGGCGGTGCTGCTCTGGTTGCAAAAGACTTTGCTGCAATTATTGATGCTGCAAGATAATCTGATTGTTTCCAGGCTGTTTTACATGGTCAGTTAGATTAACAAATTGTTTGGTCACCGTGTTCGTGTACCATTTATCTCTGTTTTCAAGTTCTAATATTGTGTTTAATAAAAATCGGTAGTTATTCAGACTGTTTACTGTGATATAAAATCGTCTGAAATACCGGAAAAGAGGTGTATGATTATGAGACATCCGCTTGTATTGATGATTCTCGATGGTTTTGGCATCAACCACTCTGATTATGGCAACGCTATCCATGCTGCCAAAAAACCAAATCTTGATAAATATTTTTCCGCATATCCACACACTCAACTGGGTGCTTCCGGACTGGACGTTGGTCTTCCTAACGGACAGATGGGAAACTCTGAAGTTGGGCACACCAATATCGGTGCCGGAAGGATTGTCTATCAGGAACTGACCCGTATTACAAAATCCATTCAAGATGGCGATTTCTTTGATAACGAAGCTCTGCTTGGTGCTGTCGAAAACTGCAAGAAAAATAATTCCGCTCTGCATTTGATGGGACTTTTGTCCGACGGTGGAGTGCACAGCCACATCGAACATTTGTTCGGTTTGCTGGAAATGGCAAAGAAAAATGGTTTAGAGAAAGTATATGTACATTGTTTCCTTGACGGAAGAGATGTTCCGCCATCTTCCGGAAAAGACTTTGTCAAACAGCTTGAGGACAAATTATCTCAACTGGGTATCGGCAAAATTGCTTCGGTGATGGGCAGATATTATGCAATGGACCGCGACAATCGCTGGGAGCGTGTAGAAAAGGCATATAATGCTCTCGTTCTTAGAAAGGGTACTGTATGCGGCGATGCTGTGACAGCAGTAGCAAATTCTTATACTGAAGATGTTACTGACGAGTTTGTTGTGCCATGTGTAATCGGTAATCCAGAAGAAGGAAAAATTTCTGCAAACGATTCCGTTGTATTCTACAATTTCCGTCCAGACCGTGCAAGAGAAATCACCCGCACTTTGGTTGACCCTGATTTTAATAGCTTTGAACGCAGCTTTTTCCCATTATACTATGTTTGCATGACACAGTACGATGCTACAATGCCAAATGTTCAGGTTGCTTTTAAACCACAAAGTCTGCATGACACCTTTGGCGAATATATCTCCCAAAAAGGTTTGACTCAGCTTCGTATTGCTGAAACCGAAAAATATGCTCACGTTACCTTCTTCTTCAATGGTGGTGTAGAAACCGTTTCTGAAGGTGAGGACAGAGCATTGATTAAATCCCCGGAGGTTGCAACTTATGATTTACAGCCGGAGATGAGCGCATATCTTGTCACCGAAGAACTGCTTAGCAGATTGGACAGCGATAAATATGATGTTGTTATCTTAAACTTTGCAAACTGTGACATGGTTGGACACACCGGCGTATTCGATGCTGCTGTAAAAGCGGTAGAAGCTGTAGATGAGTGTGTCGGAAAAGTGGTTGAAAAAGTGCTTTCGATGCAGGGTACTGTTCTCTTGACTGCCGACCACGGTAATGCGGACCGTATGTATGAAGACAATGGTTCTCCTTTCACCGCACACACCACCAATCCGGTTCCATTCCTTGTAATTGGTCAGGGCGACTGCAAACTGCGTGAAGGCAGACTTGCTGATATTGCACCAACTATGCTCAAGGTTTTGGGACTTCCTCAACCGGAAGCAATGACCGGCGAATCAATCATTCTATAACATAAAAAAGGACATCCGAATGGATGTCCTTTTTTATGTGGTGAATCTATTAAAGAGTTTTTTTCTCGCCTAAAACATCAACCTCGTAAACCAGCTCAATATCATTCACAGAAGTAATCTTATCTTTTAACGCAGAAATTTTAAAGAATAGAGTCCAATTTCCTTGTTCATCTTTATATTCTCCTGATACCATTCTATCTACCGATATGCCAATCTTTCCTGAGATCTTCTCAATTTTATAATTATTGTCTTCTTTGCTAACAGTAAAAAAATAAAATCCTTCTATTTCAGGAATACAAGCCACAACGACTGTTTCTGAAGATATTTCAATTTTATTTATGATAACATCAGAATCTGACAACGTATCCTCAATTGCTTCGTCAACAGTAGCATAAACTTTTTCTTGATCTATATTATCTCTATTGCCTACAAAATAAAACACAATACCAATAGCTATTAATATACATAAAGTGATTATACCTGCTTTTTTCATAAATATCTTCCTTTCACTTTAATTTAAGAAAAAGGAAGGAGTATTCCCCTTCCTTTTCTATTAACTGCCGGTGTAACTGCTTTCAGTCGTAATTATATCATATTCTTCCTGTGTAATTTATCTTGGAATGCCATTTTCCACCAAAATTACATCAGGCAAATATTCAGCTTCTCCCCCACATAATACTCTAACTTCCTACAAAGTTCAAGAGAGATGAAGTTTCTGCTTATGATTTAAATGTCACAATAACAACTTTTTAGAAAGGATATGTGTCTTATAAAAAATATTTATATTTCTGCCGGCTGCACTAATGCTCTATACTGGAATGAGGCAGTTTGCTTTTTAATATGATAACTTTATGTAATTAAAGAAACTTTTACTGAAGCAAATAGTTTTCCATATTGATGCTTACTTCTGTGCTTGTAGAAGGATAGCTAAATTCATCTATCAACCATTTCCCATTTTCATTAACAACTGTAAGGTTATAGGATTTTGCTTCACTTAAAACCGGTGGATCATCCAAGGAATCAGCACGTTGGCTAGATTTTGCCTCTACCTGATAAACAAAACGGTCATTTTTCTGTTCTATTAATTTTACTGAAACAATCTCGGCAAAATAAGTAATTCCCATCTTATCTGCCACATTGCTAATATGATACACTTTTCCATCTCTTTTAAAAACTACCGGGCCTTCTTCAAAATAAGAATTTTCCAACGCCTCTATTGCATTATCCGTAAAAACAGAAGCAACGACCTTTTCATAATCAGATATTTCATCATAATAGCGAATGTCTGACGCATCATCCTTATTTTTAAACATTAACATATTATTTACCTCTGTAAATGCAGGATGATTTGCATGATAAATATCTTCCGCTTGCTTTAATAAATTTTTAACTTCCGAGTCATCGGGTTCCTTCGACTGACACGCACATAAAGTAGAGATAATTATTAATGTTATAACCAGGATAAAACACATTTTTTGAAGTAGTTTCATTATAATGCCTCCTTAT
>JAHHTY010000047.1 GCA_020024325.1 Negativibacillus sp. | reverse complement strand
TACTATATCATACAGTTTTTGTTACTTCAATAAAATTTCATCTTGTTTCTGTATTTGCTTATTTTTTTACAACAATAAATTTTATTGTTCTTTTATAAATTATCTATTTTTTTTCCATAAATGTCCGCTACACTTATAATTAAGATTGTAGAAAGAATTTCATTATTTTACAAATATGAAAGGAGGTGAAATAGATGCTGCGATTGCTGCGACCGCCGGAAAAAGACCCTGATCTCCAGTTGATTGAACAACTTTATCAGGAATATAAACTTCCATTATGGCGGTACGCATACAAATTACTTCACGACGAACACCTTGCTGATGATGTTGTACAAAGTGTCTTTACAAAAGCTATCGAAAAAATTGATTTAATTTCTTCCTTGGACTGTAACAAAACAAAAGCTTATTTCGTCATTATGGTAAGAAACCTATCATACACAATGTTTCGCCAGCAAAAAAAGCATCCTCAAGTAACTCTAACAGATTTCGAGGACTTTTTACCTGATACACAGGATAATCCCGAAGAATATCTGATACGTCAGTGTGAATACAATGAACTTCGGCAGCATCTATCCGATTTACATGAATCTTACCGTGATGTTCTAACAATGAAGTACATTTACAATATGTCAGACAATGAAATTGCTTCTGTAATGGGAATTAAACCTGCCAGTGTCCGAGTAGTAACTCATCGGGCTTTAAAATCTCTGAAAAAACAATATAAAACCGGAGAGGAGGGGAAAATTTAAGATGATGTCTTCTAAAGATAATTTTGAAAAACAAAATTCTTTTGATGACGACCTTCAACAAATTCACAATGAATATGATCAACTGCTTTTAAAACAATCTGCTTTGGAACACGCTCAAAAACAAGCAGAACTTTTTCCCCTTCTGACTGACCAGAAACAAGAGATTCCTGAGCACGATTTTTCTCAACTTGACAACACTTTTTCTTCTCTATTAAAAGAGCAGCAAAAGCAGCGCCACTGGCTTTGTGCAACACAGAAAATAAAAAACTTCTCCAAACGGGTTGCTGTTTTTTTAGTGGTTGCTATGGCAGGTTTCACTGCACTCTTCTTCTCTGTTGATGCTGTAAAGCTGAATGTTGTCAACCTAATTGTTCGTTCCTATGAAAAATCTACACAATTTTGTATGGAGGATATGTTTGGAGAAATGCCCCAAGAAATACCTCCTTTAAATGAATCTGATTTCCGTATTCCAAAATATATTCCCGCAAGATTCGAGGAAGTTTCTTATCAGTTCAGTTTAGGGCATGGCAGCATCATTTATTAAACTGAAAATTCTCCGTACATCTTATCTTACAATTCGATGGAGATCAGCAGTTCCATTCTTTTGGATACCGAAGATTGCATCAGCGAATCTGTGTCAATTGGTGGGCACGATGCCCTGCTTTATACCAAATACAGAGGTGAGCAAAAAGGAAACACCTCCTTAATTTGGCATGATGAACAGTATATCTATCTTATTTCGGGACCTGTCAGAAAAAACGAGATTATAAAAATCGCTGAAAGCCTTTATTAAAATTTTATTTTTTGTAGTATCTTTTTCAGCTTTCTCGTTATAATAAACATAAGGATCTCTACTATTTAAAAACGAAAAGAGGTATCGATTATGTCTACTATCCTGTTAATTGGTTTGTTTTCTTTATTATGTTTAGCTCAGTGGTATTTTTCCAAAAACAATCTTCAGCTTTTCCGCTATCTTCCAACAGGACTTTATCTGTTAATCACAGGTATCGCATCCATCAAGACAGTTGCTAACGGTACCTTTTCTTTACAAGCTGCTGCTATGCTGACTGCTGCCTTAGCAACAATGTTGTTGTTAGATCGCCTGGCTCGTCTGCTGAAGAAAAATGAGCAGTCCACTCTTGGAACTGTTAACAATATATGTGAAAACATGGACCTTGTTTCTTAAAAATTTTCGATTTCAACATTTTCCTCATCCAATAACACAAAAAAGGCATTGGCTTAACGCCAATGCCTTTTTACACATTTTGGAATGAAAAACTAGATTCCCATTTCCTCTTTTACTTCTTTAAAGCATTTTACTGCATAATCCAGATCTTCTTTTGTATGAGCAGCAGAAATCTGAACACGAATTCTTGCTTTATCTTTTGGAACAACTGGATAGCTGAAGCCGATAACATAAACGCCTTTTTCAAGCATCTTGTTAGCAAATTCGGTAGCAACTTTTGCATCATACAGCATGATAGCAACAATTGGGTGGTCAGACTCGATGATATCGAAGCCAACTTCTTTGATTGCATTGCGGAAGTACTGAGTGTTCTCGTGTACTTTATCTCTGTATGCAGTTGTGCTTTCGAGCATTTCAAAAGTTTTAACAGCACCTGCTGCAATTGCTGGAGCCAGAGTGTTGGAGAAGAGGTATGGACGGCTCTTCTGTCTGAGCAGATCAACAATTTCCTGTCTTGCAGCTGTATAACCGCCGGATGCTCCGCCAAGAGCTTTACCCAAAGTACCGGTGATGATATCAACTCTGCCCATAACACCACAATGTTCTGGAGTACCTTTACCATGAGTTCCCATAAAGCCTACTGCATGGCTATCGTCAACCATTACCAAAGCATCATATTTGTCTGCCAAATCGCAAATGCTCTTCAGGTCAGCAACAATACCGTCCATGGAGAATACACCGTCAGTAGCAATCAGTTTGATTCTTGCACCAGCTTCGGTAGCTTCTTTCAGACATTTTTCCAGCTCAACCATGTCATTATTAGCATAACGATAGCGTTTTGCTTTAGACAGACGTACACCATCAATGATGGAAGCATGGTTCAGTGCATCAGAAATGATAGCATCTCTATCATCCAGCAGAGTTTCAAACAGACCGCCGTTTGCATCAAAGCAGGAAGAATACAGAATGGTATCATCCATGCCTAAAAAGCTGGAGATCTTCTTTTCAAGCTGTTTGTGCAGTTCCTGAGTACCGCAGATGAAACGTACGGAAGAAAGTCCGTAGCCCCACTTATCATAGCTTGATTTTGCAGCATCAATGATATCTTGATTATTAGAAAAACCAAGGTAGTTATTAGCACACATATTGATTACATTTTTTACTTTTGTGGTGTCAATATGGCTCTGCTGCTGGGTTGTGATGATTCTTTCTTCTTTATAAGTACCATCCTGTTTAGCCTGTTCTACTACTTCTTTAAAATAGCTCAGTCCTGTTTTCATAGGATATTTCCTCCTGTTAATCTATTGTAACGTAATTTTTAGTAATAATCTTGATAAATTATTCTTCGTCAGCGTGTGTCCAATCCAGAACAACTTTACCACACATACCGGAATTCATGATATCAAAGCCTTTCTGGAAGTCTTTGAAGTCAAATTTATGGGTCAGAATCTTGTCAATGTTCAGGCCAGAGTTCAGCATTGCCATCATCTTATACCATGTTTCAAACATCTGACGACCGTAAATACCTTTAATTTCCAGACAGTTCCAAACAATCTTGTTCCATGGAACTACGGTTTCGTTGCCCTGAATACCCAGAACAGCAATTTTACCGCCGTTGTACATGTTGTCAATCATCTGGTTAAATGCTTTACCATTACCGGACATTTCCAGACCTACATCGAAGCCTTCTTTAATACCCAGTTTTGCCATAACTTCGTTGAGATCCTCTTTTGCTGTATTAACCGGAGTACAGTTGCAGATTTCTTTTGCAAGGTTCAAGCGGTAATCGTTGATATCTGTGATAACAACATGTTTTGCACCATTATGGCAGCAGATAGCAGCAGCCATGATACCAATAGGGCCTGCACCGGTAATCAGAACATCTTCACCTACTACATCATAAGTAAGAGCGGTATGTACTGCGTTGCCCAGTGGGTCAAAAGAAGAACACATTTCCTCAGAAATACCTGGTTCAACTTTGATAACATTGGACTGTGGGATTACAAGGTATTGAGCAAATGCACCATTGCGGTTTACACCAACTCCAACGGTATCTTTGCACAGGTGGCGTTTGCCAGCTCTGCAGTTACGGCAATGACCGCAAACGATGTGACCTTCGCCGGAAACAATATCTCCAATCTGGTAGCCTTTTACGTTTGCACCCATTTCAACAATCTCACCAACATATTCATGTCCGATTGTCATTGGTGTTTTGATAGTTTCCTGAGACCATTTATCCCAGTTGTAGATATGCAGGTCGGTACCACAGATAGAGGTGTAATGAATTTTAATTTTAACATCGTCTGCTCCAACAGATGGGATGTCAACAACTCTCAGTGCAAGACCTACTTCCGGTTTTTCTTTTACGAGGGCGTACATTTTGTTCGCTTCCATGTATAATCTCCCTTTCTATTTTTTCTCTGATTCCGTTTTGTTTCTCGGAAAGAGAATAGTTGTATGTGAATGAAATACAGCATCTTATTGATGTGCTCCTATCAGATACATAATAGCACCATTCAAACATCTTTTCAAGTAATTTCAGGCAGGATTTTACTTTTCTTTCTTTTTTGTAGAATCCGACTATTTTGAAGCCATAATATTATTCAATCCCACAAAAGCAATTTCCGTATATTTCAATTTTCCGTTCACTCGTTCAGATTTCATCAGACTTACCTTTTCTATTGTCATAGATCGTTTTTTTGCATACGAGGAAAACTCCTCTTTAGAAAATTCTTCCAATGAAAAGCCTTGATTAAATATGACTTCCCTCCCCAAGGTTAAATGGGGGAAAAAAGGGGTGCTTTGCAAAACAAACCCTTGTTCTTTTAGATTCTGCTGAATCTGCTGCGCTAAAGACTGTAAACTGGAGTTTGGTTGAATTCCTGCCCAAAGGATATCCCCTGTACTTCTATGAAATGTTCCCAATTGGTTTAATTCCAGCAGGAACGGCTCCTGCCTGAGCTGCATAACAGCTTGCTTTGCCCTGGAAATGTGGGGTGTTTCTCCAATAAAGGCTAATGTCAGATGAAGATTTTCTTTTTTTACAAAATGTCCTGCACTCTGATATGGCTTAATTTTTTGAATGGTCTGCATCAAACAGTTTTTAATTTCATCAGAAAGCTGCAAGGCAACAAAAAGTCTCATTGGAAACACGTCCCTTCTGCACAATCAATTTATAAAGGAAAAACTGACCACTTTTTTAAAGGTTTTACTGTAAAAATACCAAAGCTGATTATTTTTTTAGATAATCCCTAAAAGTGCTTATTCTAATCGAATTTCTGCCTTAATTATAGCTCTTTCCCCATTTTTTATCAAGTATTGTTATTGTTTTTATAAAATACGGCAAAATAAATTCATGTTTTATTTACAGGTGGTTGACAATAATTCTGCTGTATGTTACCCTTAACTTACAGATTATACATCTGTTCTTCACAATTTAACTTTGCTGGGTGTAGTGTATTTCTCAATAAAAGAAATCACTAAGAATAGGGAAGTCGGAAAACCGCACAGTCGCCACTGCTGTATCGGAGGAGAAACAAAATCTGGTAATCACTGCTTTTTGCGGGAAGAAATTTTGTTTTGAGGATACCGAAGTCAGAAGACCTGCCCAACAAAGGATTTGTTGACCTGCTATGGACGATAGAGGGCACAAAAATTGGGAATCCGAAAAAGATTTCCGCTTTAAAAGTGCCTTTTGGGAATATTTCTCAAAAGGTTTTTTTATGCGTAATTTTTTCGGAAAATAATTTGTGAACTGTCAGCACCCAGCTGACGGTTCTGCACCTGATTACGGTGCGGAAAGGATGATTGTTATCATGAAAAAAAGCGAAAAACGTCTATTTATCCTCAGCCTTGCTGTGGCAATGCTTTTTGCAATGCCAACCAGTACAAGTGCAATGCACATTATGGAAGGTTATCTTCCAATGGGTCATGCCATTGCATGGGGAGCTCTTTGTCTTCCTTTTCTGGTTGCCGGTTTCATTTCGATTCGCAAAACCATCTCTCAACACCGTAAAACCTTGCTGATTCTTGCGATGGCAGGCGCTTATGCTTTTGTTCTGTCTGCTTTAAAAATTCCAAGTGTTACCGGTTCCAGCTCTCATCCAACCGGAACAGGGTTGGGTGCTATCCTGTTTGGTCCTGCTGCAATGAGCGTTATCGGCATCATTGTTCTGCTGTTTCAGGCTCTGCTTTTAGCACACGGTGGTCTGACCACATTGGGTGCAAACACATTTTCTATGGCAATTGCCGGTCCGTTTTTAAGCTATGGCATTTACCGTTTATGCAGAAAACTTAAAGTAAATAAATCTGTCGCTGTCTTTCTCGCCACCTGCCTTGGTGACCTGTTTACCTATTGCGTTACCAGCGTTCAGCTGGGATTTGCCCATCCCGCTGCCGAGGGCGGTGTGATGGCTTCCATTCAAACTTTTATGGGTATTTTTGCAGTTACACAGATTCCATTGGCAATTGTAGAAGGTTTACTTTCTGTTGTTGTTATCTTGGCTTTGGAGTCTTATGCCTCAAACGAGCTTTCCGAACTTGCTTATTCAAACTATTAAAACTGATACTTATTTAAGGAAGGATTACTATTATGACAAAATCTGTTAAAACCACCATCGCAGTTTTATTGCTGCTTTGTGTGATTATTGCTGTATTTCCTTTGATGAAGATTAAAGATTCTGAGTTTGGCGGTGCAGACGGTGCTGCTGAAGATGCCATTATGGAAATTGACCCGGATTATGAGCCATGGGCTGAAAGCATCCTTGAACCACCCGGCGGCGAAACAGAAAGCCTTCTTTTCTGTTTGCAGGCTGCTCTGGGTTCCGGGGTTCTTTGCTTTGGCTTTGGCTATCTGGTTGCAAGAAAAAAATTTAAAAAAGACTAAGTACGTTTTACAGGGCGAAGGCAGGATATCTGTCTTCGCCCTGTTTTAGAAAGGCTTTTTATGATACTGCTTGATAAACTCGCTTACTCCTCCCCTATTAGAAAACACAGCCCCGCTCTCAAATCCTTGTTCAGTGTGGGCTCATTGCTGATTTGTGCCGGTTTTCGTCAGACTTTTGTCTGTTTGCTGATCTTATGTGTCATGGTGATAGCCACTCTGCATTTTACAAATGTTTCTTTTAGACGATACCTGCATTTCATGCTTGGTCCTTTTGTTTTCTTATGTTTAAGCTCTGTTGCGATTCTTTTTTTCTTTTCCTCCTCCCCGCAGGAACTTGTTTGCATTCCCCTGTTTTCTAAATATCTGTGTATCAGTCAGGAAAGTTTTACCCATTGGTATGAGCTAATGGCAGTCGCTTTTTCCAGTGTTTCCTGTTTATATTTTTTAATCCTTACCACTCCTATCACCGACCTGCTAACCGTTTTGCGGCGATTGCATTGTCCATGGCTATTGTTAGAATTGATGCTGCTGATCTATCGAGCTATTTTTATTTTGCTTGATATTGCCGATGCAATTCAAATATCTCAAAATTGTCGCTTGGGCAACCGCACCTTCCGTTCTAAATTATCCTGTATGGGACAGATGCTCTCTGTTTTGCTGGTGCGTTCATTGAAAAAATCTTCCTTTCTTTATGATGCAATGGAGAGCCGACTGTACGATGGAAAAATTCAGGTTTTAGAAGAAAGTTATCCCGCCAAACCGTCGGAATGGATTATTTGTATTCTATGGCTGATCTTATGTTCCGGGCTATGCCTGATTTTCTTTTAGGGAGGTTTTTATTTGTTGAAAGAAGTTTTAATGGAGGTTAAAGACCTATCATATCAATATGCAGACCAAACTCTCGCTTTAGATCACATCAATTTAAAAATTCATCGTCACGAACGCCTTGCCATTATGGGCAGCAACGGCTCCGGAAAATCCACGCTCTTTTTAAATCTAAACGGTGTATATCGCCCAACCAAAGGCGAAATTCTGTTCCATAATCAGCCGGTCGATTATTCCAGAAAAGGGTTGTTAGAGTTACGGCGAAAAGTTGGTATCGTTTTTCAAGAGCCTGATAATCAGCTATTTTGTTCCAGTGTAGCCGGGGAAATTTCTTTTGGACTTTATAACCTTGGTCTTGATGATTCCATAATCAAAGAGAAAGTTTATGATGTTTGTGACCGTCTTTCCATCACTCCATTTATTCACAAACCCACTCATTTTTTAAGTGGAGGACAAAAGAAACGTGTTTCTATTGCCGACATTCTTGTGATGGAACCTGACCTTTTAATTTTAGATGAACCATTCAGTGCCCTTGACCCCAAACACGCACAAATGATTCATGAAATTTTGAACCGTCTTGCCGATTCGGGCATCACTGTTGTGATTGCTACACATAATGCCGACTATGCTTATCGTTGGGCAGAACGCATTGTAATTTTAAATGACTCACACATTTTAGCAGACGACACCCCGGATAATATCTTTTATAATCAAGAATTATTACAAACCTCCAACCTAGAACAACCTCTCATTTTCCAGGTCACTGCCACATTAAAAAAGAAAAACATTCTTAATGCAAATGCTTTTCCGAAAACGCCACAAGAATTGGAGAAGTTATTGGGATAATCTTTTTTCTAAAAATTCCAGTCGCTCTTGTATTTTCAGACATTTCTCCTTATAATAAATACAAGAAGTTTTCTCTGAAAAGGATTTTATAACGGGACGTTTTTTGATATGAAAGGTTTTTCCATTACGGGATTCATTCTTGGCATTGTTGCTGCTGCTGCCGGAATCGCCGCTATTGTTTTTGGTGCTATTGGTCTTGCTAAATCAAAACCGCGAGAGTTTTAAAATGCCATTTTGAAAACCTCTCCTTAAATAAAGGGGAGGTTTTCTTTTCGTGTTTTTGTTTGGTGTTTGAATTTCCATTCGCAATTTTTACGGTTTCTATCCAAAAATTCGCTGGATTTTTGTCACCCTCTTAAGGTGTATTCTCCTTGAAAATATCTGTCACTTCCTGTATAATTGATAGCTGGATTATAAATAATTTCATATATTTTATCTTTTAGAAAGCGAGGCGTGGAAAGATGCAACAAATCGGATTTGACAACGAAAAATATCTTCACACACAGTCGGAACACATACGCCAGAGAATTTCCCAGTTTGGCGGGAAACTCTATCTGGAGTTTGGCGGAAAGCTTTATGATGACTACCACGCTTCCCGTGTATTACCCGGTTTTCAGCCGGACAGTAAACTGCGTATGCTGTTGCAGCTGAAAGAACACGTCGAGGTCGTTATCGTTATCAATGCTGCGGATATTGAAAAAAACAAGGTTCGCGGTGACTTGGGTATTACCTATGATATTGATGTTCTTCGCCTGATTGATGTTTTCCGGGGCTTTGGGCTGTATGTTGGCAGCGTTGTAATGACCCGTTATCAAGGGCAGGCTGTTGCTCTTGCCTTTCAAAAACGTTTGGAGTCATTGGGTATCAAGGTTTACCGCCATTACTCCATTGAGGGATATCCTTCTAACATTACAAAAATTGTCAGCGACGAAGGTTACGGAAAAAACGAGTATATTGAAACCAGTCGTGAACTGGTAGTTGTGACGGCTCCCGGTCCCGGCAGCGGAAAGATGGCTGTTTGCCTTTCCCAGCTTTACCATGACCACAAATGCGGCATAGATGCAGGCTATGCTAAGTTTGAAACCTTCCCAATCTGGAATTTACCATTAAATCATCCTGTCAACCTTGCTTATGAAGCTGCTACCGCAGACTTAAACGATGTTAATATGATTGACCCGTTCCATTTGGAGGCCTATGGAACCACTACTGTTAACTACAACCGAGATGTAGAAATCTTCCCGGTACTGAAAGCAATGTTTGATACCATTGTCGGTGAATGTCCATATAAATCTCCAACTGATATGGGTGTAAACATGGTTGGAAACTGCATCGTTGATGATGCAGCGGTTTGTGAAGCCTCCCGCCAGGAGATTGTCCGTCGTTACTATACTGCTTTATGTGGTCAGCGTCAAGGAACCATCAGTGAAGATACTGTATATAAACTTGAGCTTTTAATGAAAAAAGCTGGCGTTACTATTCACGATCGCAAAGTTGTTTCCCCTGCATTGCAGGAGGCTGAGCTGACAGGTTCACCTGCTACCGCAATGGAGCTTCCGGACGGAACAATTGTTACCGGAAAAACCTCTGACCTGTTAGGTGCATCTGCTGCACTGCTTTTGAATGCTTTAAAGATTCTGGGCGGTATCAGTGATGATATTCACTTAATTTCCCCTGTTATCATTGAACCGATTCAGCACTTAAAGGTGGATCATTTGGGAAATCGTAACCCCAGATTGCACACCGACGAAGTTCTGATTGCTCTGTCCATCTGTGCTGCTACAAATCCAACAGCAGAACTTGCAATGGAACAGCTGTATAAATTGAGAGGCTGTGAGGTTCACTCCTCTGTCATCATTTCTCAGGTGGACGAAAAGGTATTTCGTCGTCTGGGCATCAATATTACTTGTGAGCCAAAATATGAAAGCAAGTAAATTTTAGCTGTTAAACTGTCAATTATCAAAGTGTCTGTATTGTTTCTGTTATGAACAGAGCTGTACAGGCACTTTTGTTTTTATTTTATTCTTAAAGATCTGCTGCCATAATGTATTCCTCTTCATTTTCATCTAAAATGTAAAACCCGAGATTTTGATATATTTTTACTGCATAATTTTTCTTTTGAACAGACAAAGAAGTTTTTGAATATCCACTTGATTTTAAAAGAAACAGAAACTCTTTCAACAAAGCCGTTCCAATCCCCAATCCTCTGTATTCCTTATAAACAGACATTGCAATAGATGGGGTACTATCATCAATATGACCATAATCATTCATAATTCGTGCCCAAGCGGCACCAACAATATTTCCGTTTACTTCTGCTACCATCGCCTTATCGTGCTTTTTACTTCCAAAATCACAGATATATTCTTGTAGTTCCGGAGAGTTTATGACTGATTTTGGCGGTGGTTCTATTCCTTCAGGGATATAGATGGCTTCATATAAAAAATCACTCAACAATGGGTATTCTTCTTTTCTCATAGGTCGTATCACATAATTCATACAGTATCACCTTACATTATGCTAATTTTACTGTGGTAAATCCAATAAGCTCAACATAAAATTTTCTATTTTATCATTAACAAAGTCAGTTTTATCTGTGTTGGAATTATGACCTGCTCCCGGTACCCAGACAAGCGGATATTTCTCCTGTTTTGTCCACCTTTTATTATAATTTTTTGATGAACCCGCAGAATCTTTTTCGCCACATAACAAAAGAACAGGACAACTAATCTTATAATCCTTGTTTGCCTCGACCGCTTGTGCTAAAATTTGATATCCATGGTCAGCAAGTAAAGAATATTCTATTTTGTCATAAGAGTTCATCATTTGTTTCATTAGGTTCTGCCCATATTCTGTTTTAGAACATCCTTTTGCACCAAATCGAAGTAATAACTTCCATGGAATTGACAAATATATCCTTTTAGTATGCTTTAAGAGATATAGTTCTATATCTGTATAGTATTTGCGTTGTACCGGACAAGAATCAATAGAAATGAATCCGGATACCTCTCCCGGATAATTTTGCATATATACCTGGGAGATATATCCACCTAAAGATTGCCCTACCAAAACCGGCATATGGATATTTTCTATATCAAAAATAGAATGTAAATATTCTGCAAGATCATCCATCGAAAATTTTAATTCAAATGGTCGCGATAATCCATGTGCAGGTGCATCCCAGACAAAGCAATTATATTTTTTCCCTAGTTTTGCTAGTTGACAATCAAACAAATGATGGTCCGCAGTTAAGCCGGGTAAAAAGACTAACCATTTAAAATTCTTATCAATTTCTTGAATCCAATAATGTATTTCTCCATATGGCGTTTGGTATGTTTTCTTTAACATATTAACTTCACCTCTTTCACATCTGTATATTATTTGTGTTTATGATATTTTGAAAATCAAAAGAACAACATATAAGAAGGGGAAAAGGTGCAGACAACTCTACTGTTGTCTGCACCTTTTTATCAATGAGATTTTATTCTTTTGATTACCTTGTCCATTCCGTTGAGGACAATATATAAAAGAACGATTTCAAATGGAAGTAAAACTATATTTTTGGTAACTCGTACTGCCAAAGAAGCTGTGAATGGCTGACCATACATCATCGAAACCCATACAGTGTTTAAAAAACAATTTAAAAAGACACTAACAGAAGTTTTTGCGATAATGGTGCGAGCCACTGTACATCTTTCTTTGTAAAAAACGATTCCGTAAATCACTCCGCCCAAAATTGCCGTCAATGTAAAGCCAAAGAAATATCCTCCAACAGGCTTGAGCAAATATTTTATAATATCTCCTACACCTGCTGCACAGGCCGCTGTAACCGGTCCATACAACATTCCCAAAATTGCAGTAATCAGATAACCTAAACCGATTCTCAAATTATCAGTAACCTGAATACTTGCCGTGAAGGAAAGTACAACACTCATTGCCAACAACATTGATACACCAGTAATGGTGCGTACTTTCTTCATTTCCTTTGCTGATTCACGAAACTTTTCCATCAAGGAAAGGGAGCTTCCTTTTTGACTGAGAACACTTTCTTCCAAAGTAGGATTCGGTGTTTTGGATATCCTTTCCTTTTCTTCCGCTACGGCTTCGATTTTCTGTTCTGACACAAGGTTCATCAATCATACCTCCTTAAAATTTTAACGGCTGTACAGACTTGGAGGTATGACTCCTTGTATGTAACAGCGGGATGCAACAAACAGACCGCAAACCCCACAAGGTAAGGTTTTTCGTCCCAGCAACAACTCCCCGTTTGCCGAACACTTGACGCCTGTTTGTCTACTCTGCTTATGTCGAGTTCATTATAACACAGACAACTTTAAATTCAACTGTTATTTTTTTAACTATTTGTTTTTTTGCACAAATGATTTTCTCTTTTTCCAGCTGCACCCTTTTTTATCCTAAAAAAACCCCGTTATTTTGTACATTTCATATGCGTGTTTTCTGTAAAAACAGAAATTCTTCTCTGCAAGTCTACCAATCAACCCATCAATAACATAAATTTTTTCTCTGTTATATACTTTATTTTTCTTCCCCTATTTTTTCAAATTCAAAGTTATGTTATAATAAATTAGTTTTAAGAAGAAGGTAATTCCACATCTAAAACACAAGGAGGAATTTTAAAAATGGAAAAATCAAAGGTTTATTTTACCTCAATGAAGGTACATCAAGGAACCAACCTGCTTAAAAAACTAGAGCATTTGGTTCGTGAAGCCGGCATTTCCAATATTGATTTTGAAAACAAATTTACAGCTATCAAAATTCATTTTGGTGAACCTGGAAACCTTGCCTATTTGCGTCCAAATTATGCTAAAGTAATCGTTGATTTAGTAAAAGAATTGGGAGGCAAGCCATTTCTAACCGATTGTAATACCTTATATGTTGGAAGACGTAAAAACGCTTTGGATCACCTAGATACAGCTTATGAGAACGGATATAATCCTTTTGCAACAGGATGCCATGTTATCATTGCAGACGGTTTAAAGGGCACTGATGAAACGCTTGTTCCGATTGATGGAGAATATGTAAAAGAGGCAAAAATCGGACGGGCAGTTATGGATGCAGATATCATCATCTCCTTAAGCCATTTTAAAGGGCATGAATCTGCGGGATTTGGCGGTGCTTTCAAAAACCTTGGTATGGGATGCGGTTCCAGAGCTGGAAAAATGGAAATGCACAGCAGCGGTAAACCAAATGTAAAACCGGAACTTTGTATTTCTTGTGGAGAATGCCGCAAAAACTGTGCACACGATGCTATCAGCTTTATTGACTATAATGGCGAAAACAAACCTGGCAGCCGTGCAGAACGTAAAAATGCTAAAAAACGCGCTTTCATTGATCATGACAAATGTCTTGGATGTGGACGTTGCATTGGTGCTTGCCCTGAAGATGCCGTAAAATCCGGTATTGATGAAGCAAATGACATTATGAACTGTAAAATTGCTGAATACACCTATGCCATCATTAAAGATAAACCAAACTTCCATATTAGCCTTGTTATTGATGTTTCCCCCTACTGTGATTGTCATGGAGAAAATGATATTCCAATCGTACCAAACATTGGTATGTTTGCTTCCTTTGACCCTGTTGCGTTAGACCAAGCTTGTGCCGAAGCAGTCAATGCACAGCCTGTTATCAACGGAAGTCTTTTATCCGAAAAAGAACATTGCCATCACGACCATTTTACCGACACTCATCCGGATACAAACTGGGAAAGTTGTTTGGAACATGCTGTTAAATTAGGAATGGGAAGCCGTGAATATAATTTAATTACCATAGAATAAATTTCATTATTATAAAAAAGTCCGACCTATAGTGTCGGACTTTTTTAAACCAATTATTCCGATTTTGCTTTTGCGTGGTGTTCCTCTGCAATCGCTTTCATTTCTTCGGTGGTATATCCTTCTTTATTGGTTTCCCAGTTTTTCTTTTTGCCATTTTGAGATCCAAACTTTGCGTTGATCTGGCTGTATGGATTGATCTTTGATAAACTCCAACCAACTTCATAATAATGTGGGATAACCAAAGCATGCTGAATCATGTAAGCTTCTGCTTTTGCAAATACTCTATATCGTGCATCAAGGTCATTGGAAATTTTATCTGCCTCTTCTACCAATCTGGTAAATTCTCTATAATGATCCAACAAATCCTTGGTTGCTTCTGTTTCTTTTACATTGTTGATATAAGAAAACTGTTGTGCAAAGGCAGCGTTATCTTTGCCCATAACTTCCTGACCAAGATAGTTTTTGGGGTCGCCATAGTCTGCACCCCAACCCATGGAACATAAAGAATGAAATCTTGGTTTATATACTTCTTGTATCGGACTGGTCACATAAGTCTTGACGTTAAGTCGTACATAATCATTACCTAAACTGTCTTCGACAGCCTGTGCAAATACATTTGCACTATCCAATGCAGTTTGAGAAGCTGCCGGAACATAATAATCAACCATAACCGGGAATGTAACACCTAAAGCTTTCAGCTCTGTCATTGCCTGCTCTTTATACTGTTTTGCTTTTTCTGCATCTAATCTTAATAATGTTTTACCGTTTGGCTCCGGAAGGGCTAACTCCTGATGAACCATATCCGCATAGTCTGTACCATCAGAAGCATAAGCCAAACCTTTCATGGTATAAGCATTATTTTCGCAGCTCATTGGGTTAACAGCATTGATTCTTTTATAAGATGGAAGCAAATCTAAGCCATAGTACCAAGAAAGTCTGAAGGCTTCGTTTGCGACTGCTGTATTCCAGTTTTGGTCAGGCGTACCATCTTCATTCATTTTATCGTAGTTGAAATGTATCTGCCAGGAATACTGGGTAGGAAGTTTTTCTATCAGGTAATTATAGAATTCATGGTTTTTGTTAGAGCTAATTGTTTTTAAATTACTTTCAGTTAAACTAGTATCATCAACCTCGCCGGACTGGTAGAGCTGAAAAACAACATCATTGGATTCTACCATTTTTACTGTAACTGTATCGAAAAGATGACATTCTTTATCCCAATAAGTTGGGTTTTTGGTTAACACTTTTTCATTTCCCTGAATATAGGATGTGATGGTATAGCAACCATTGTACCACATATTGGTATTATCCATTGACCTAACACCATCTGGACCGCCCAGCTCATCAATCATACCTTGCGCCATTGGGAACAGACACGCATAAGTTGCAACACCATCAAAGTATGGCTTTTCGGTAATGCAGTGATAAACAACGGTATAATCATCCGGTGCTTCCACTCCCACCATTTCACGGAACTTGGAACCTTCCCCTGCATTTAAAGCATATGCTTCTTCTTTCGATAAAGATTTTGTATATTCATAATACTCCTCTGCACCTTTAATCATTTCGATTGGCATTGAAGTATTAACAGAGTCATTTTTGTGAAAGTTGAGTACCCATTCAAGTCCAGTCACAAAGTCCTGTGCATTGCAATCTGCCTTTTCCTGAGCATTCATGTCTACCCATTTTACATCTTCACGTAGTTTAAAAGTCCATGTCAGACCGCCATCGGTAGTTCCCCACTCTTTTGCAATAGCAGGTTTTAGCTTGCCATAGCTATCCAGTTCCAACAAGGCATCAACTGCATTACAAAGAATTTCATGCTCTTTGTTATATTGGCTGTACAGAGCGTTAAATGTTTCCATTTCATTTGCAGCTGTCTGTGCCAATACCAAATTTTTAATCTGGTATTTATCCTCAGAGTCATTTTTAGGTTCTGTTACTTCCGATTCTTTATCCTCTGCTGCTGAAATTTTGGCGGAATTTTTATCACTAATTTTTTCCGCACCACCACAACCGCTCAGCAGCATAGCTCCAGCTAAGGTTAAAGTCATCAGTCTTGACATTTTCTTTTTCATTTTTTTCTCTCCTTTTCATTTAGTAAAATTTTGACACAAAAATGTATATTCACTCCTTTGAAAAATATTAGTTAACATAATATCAACTTTTCTATCTCATGTCAATATATTTTTCCGCTTTAAAGCGAAAAATATATTTTTTGTAATTTTATTCTAAATTTATGTAAAACATTTTTTAAT
>JAHHTY010000046.1 GCA_020024325.1 Negativibacillus sp. | reverse complement strand
ATCAAAACCAATTTGTATCTGTATCAGGATTCAAATAATTAGATAATTTTTACTACATTATAATCAATTAAAGAACCCCTGCTCATTATTTCCATAGTCATATTATTTTAAAATTTTTATAGTATCAAAAAGACAATTACCAGTAAACAGTTCTCATCTTGATAGTGATGTTTACAGCACTTTTCCTTTATAAATTGTTCCGCTACGCTCATTGATCGAAGATACATTGCATAATTGTATTATAATATACAATTATGCAATGTCAATATAATTATTTTTTATGTAGTACAATTTATATGCAATTACACATCTACTAACAGAAAACGAAAATCAACCTCTGAGCTCGCATCTCTTATAATTTGTACCGCCATTTTCTTGAACTAACCGATGGATTACAGAATTCTTATATACGATTTAAGGGCTATCCAAAAATATTAGCATAGCTGCTGTTACTCAACCTACGGCTTACGGTAGAAAAGTAAGGCACGGTAGCACAAATTGCTATTGACCGGCAGTAAGGGTAAGTGACCAGATAGCAACAGTCCTATATGTCTAGAGAGCAGCGTTTCCGAGATATCATTTTTAATAGTTTCTTCCTTATAAATTAGTTCCTCATATAAGAGCTTCATAAATCGTTTTACCTATTCTTTTCTTGAAAATTTAATTTAATACTTTAAATTAAACGTGTACAAAATCATCAAATACCTGGGTTTATTTATTCGGAATTATTCTATTTTTATTTATTTTTTATTGCTAATATTGACACATCATTTCTTATCTGCTATTATTTGAGACGTGCGTTTTGATTTTGTATGTTTTTCGATCGTTTATTTTGACAAAATAACGCCTCGACAATATACAAAATTACTATAATGCGCTCCATTGTTTTGTACCTCATCATGCAGGACAACGTTCCATATCAAAACTGATGAGCAAGATCTTTCTGTAAAAGATCTAAGGAGGATATAACATGAACAAAACAGTAACCAAGGTGCTGGCTCTGTGTGCCGCTGCTACGATGACCTTAACTGCTTGCACCAACAAACCTAACCAGAATGAACAAACAATCGGTGATTCTTCTGTTCAGACCGAGGACAAGAAAACCGGAGATTCCGCTGATGTTCTCGGAAAGCATGAAATTAGTGACTTGGTTCTGCCAAAGCTTGCTCAGAACGAGCTCACAACTTTCAACATCATGCACAGTGAAACAAACGAAGACTTTGAAGTTCTTTTTAACCTTGTTGAAGGACTTTTGGAAAAAGACAGCCTGGACAAACGTCATCCCTGTGTTGCCACCGAATGGGGCTCTGAAGATGGCGGTTTAACCTGGACTTTCAAACTGCGTGACGACTCCAAATGGGTAGACATGAACGGCAATATCAAAGGCGATTGTGATGCCGAGGATTTTATGACCGGTCTTGAATGGATCTTAAACTTCCACAAAAACGATTCCATCGGTTCCTCCATGCCTTGTCAGATGATTAAAGGCGCTCAGGAATATTACGATTACACCAAAGGCCTTTCTAAAGAGGAAGCTTATGCTCTCACCGCCGGCGAAGGCTCCAAATTCCGTGAAATGGTTGGTATCGAAGCTCCTGATGCTCACACTTTGATCTACACCTGCACTTCCGAAAAACCTTACTTTGATTCCTTAATGTCCTACACCACAGGTATGCCAATGGATCAGGGCATGATTGATGAATTGGGTGGTGTTGACGGTGTCCGCTCTATGGACAACACCAATATGTGGTACAACAGCTGCTACACCATGACTTCTTATGTTCAGGGAAATGAAAAAGTTTTGACAAAAAATCCTGAATATTGGGACAAAGACTGCTACCTGTTTGATACCGTTACAATGAAAATGGTAGAATCTAACGATGTTGCTTACCAGCTGTATCAGTCCGGTGAAGTTGACTATGTCAGACTGGGAGAATCTATGGTTAAAACCATCAGCGAAAATCCAGATCACGAATACAACAAATATCTTGTTCCGGATGTACCTGCCGCTTACTCTCACCAGTTCCACTGGAACTATGACAAACACATGGCTGACGGCTCTGCGGACGAAAACTGGAACCGTGCAATTGCTAACGAAAACTTCCGTAAAGCAATTTACTTTGGTTTAGACCTCACTGACTATCTGCGCCGTGAAAACACCCTTGACCCACTTTCCTGCCAGAACGACACCTTTACCTGTGAACGTCTGAGCTATACTTCCGACGGCAGAGATTACACCGATCTTGTAAAAGAAAAAATCAACCTGCCAACACAGCCAAAACAGGAAGGTAAACCCCTCCGTTATGACCCTGAAAAAGGCAAGGAATACAAAGAAAAAGCAATGGAAGAACTGAAAGCTCAGGGCGTTACCTTCCCTGTTCAGCTGGATTGGTACATCAAAGGCGGAAACCAGCAGGCGCTTGACATGGCATCTGTTGTTCAAACCATATTTAAAAACTCCCTCGGCGAGGACTTCATTACTGTAAAAGTAAACCAGTTTGTGGCAAGCGTAAATCAGGAAGTTCGTACTCCTAAACTGCAATCTGTTCTGACCAATGGTTGGGGCGCAGACTACAGTGACCCTGAAAATTACCTCACCCAGATGGTAAATGACAGCGATTCTGCTTGGTATGCTACTTCTTTTGAAAACATCAAAGACCTCCCTGAAAAAGACTACAACAAAGAGTTAATCGCACAGTTTACCGAATACACCAGACTGGTAAATGAGGCTGTTGCTATCACAAAAGATATGGATGCACGTTATGACGCTCTTGCAACCGCAGAGGCATATCTGCTGGATCATGCTCTTGTAATGCCTTCCTCTACTTCTGCTGCATTTGCACTGAGCCGTTTCAACACTCAGGGTGAATGGGCAAAAGAAAAAATCAAAAACTTTGAAACTTGCAAAGATGGCTACACCTATGATGAAATGGTAGCTGTCAGAGATTCCAGAAAAGCAAAATAGTCTTTCTTCTTTAAAGTAAAAGATTCCGACTGTATAATTACAGTCGGAATCTTTTTTTATCGGATGTCAGATTTTCTCTATGATTTTTACTGCACAAAGCATTACTTTTTACAGTAATAAAATTTAAAACTACAAAGGTGCTTTAATTTTTTATTGCAGGAAAACTTCATTTATAATGTGTAAGCTGCTTACTCTGCTGCCAATATCCAGTCAAAACTAAAAAGAATCAGCGTTACTCATCCCCTTCTAAAGAGCCTTCCATTTCCAGATATATTTTCTGCAACGTTTCTATCTTATCTTCGTCTGCATTCCACATTTCTCTCTGTGCAGCTTCCAGCATACGCTCACTCATTGCGTGCAATGCCCAAGGATTTTCTTTTTTAATCCAATCTCTCAGTTCCTGATTGTTGAGGTAGGTTTCAAAAACAGAATCGTACATATAATCCTCTATAATATCGCTTGTAGCATCCCATCCAAAAAGAATATCTACCATCGCAGAAAATTCTTGTGCGCCTTTAAATCCATGCTTTTTAAGCCCTTCAATCCACTTTGGATTATTGATTCTTGCACGCATAATTCTGGCTGTTTCTTTCTGAATATTTTTCGTCACAACATGACCTGCATCCGCTGAATTTGTTGAATAAGAAGCAGGAGCACTTCCCTTTTGAGATTTCACTGCACTGATAAGACCGCCGTGATAATTATAAAAATCATCACTGTCCAACATATCTGCCTCACACGACGAAATATTTTTTACAGTTGCATCACAGCCGGACAGTCGGTGTGCAAACAGATTCTGCACCTTATCACCGTGTATCTTTCTGGAATATCCGTGTCCGCTCCATGTAATGTAAGCTTTTCCCAAATCATCGCTTGTTTCCCATTTTTTACTGTTAATTAGAATATCCACCCCTGCACCATATGTTCCGGGAGGGCATCCAAAAATACGCAGAGTGGCTTGTTCATATGCCTGTTCCGGAGCAACTCCTGCTTTCATAAATTCCATAACGTCATTGTCAACGTGCTTTTTAATGAAGTTATCCTCATGACTTTCATTTAAACTAGCCACCATATTGACCGCTTCATCCACCAATTCAATCAGGTTTGGAAAAGTATCTCGAAACAGCCCACTGATTCGCAGTGTCACATCAATTCTTGGACGCTGCAACTCCTCCAAAGGAATGACCTCAAGACCAATTACTTTATCTGTTTCCCCCAACCACACCGGACGTATTCCGTATAAAAACAAAATTTCCGCTACATCATCACCGCCGGTCTTGATTGTTTCACCCGAGTAAACCACAATTGCAATATCTTCGGGAATGGTTCCTATTTCGTTTTTATGTGTTTCCAAAAGCTGATTTGCCAAATTTTTTCCGGTTTCCCAGGAAGAACGGCTTGGAATTTCGGTAGGGTCTGTTGTATAAAAATTACGTCCGGTAGGAAGAATCAGTGCATTTCCTCTGCTGGGTGCTCCCGATGGTCCTTTTTTAACAAAAATTCCATTTAAGCCGTCGATTATCGATTTGATTTCATCCACAGTATCCATCAGTCTTGGATACACTTGTTGATGAACAAATGTCATACATTGATACAATTCCTTGCTTTTGCTAGAGTCCATTTGTTCCTGATGACAGATTTGTCGGATGATACTTTGTATTTTGTCGGCAGAGTAAGCTGTTTTTTCCCAGGACAAAAACAACTTTCTTCCTATTTCATCCACCTGTTCCAATTTCATAGCATTGGTAACTCCGTTCCTGTCACAAAGCTGAGGATGCTCAAGAAGTTCGTCCGGATTGAGGTTTAAGGTTTTGCAAATTCCCTGACGCAATGAAGGCACTGTACCATTTTTTACCCGAACAAGAAGTCTGAGCATATTGCGCAGGCGTTCTTCCTTAGGCGGTTGCCCGAAAATGTGTAATCCGTCTTTTATTTCAGAGGCTTTGATTTCGCTCACCCAAAGGTGCAATTTTTCTGCTGTTTCTTCAAAATGAGCGGAAAAATCTTCCTTTGTCAAATTTAAATCTCGATCCAAATTCAGCTTTTCTGCTAACTCCCGAATTTGATTTGCAATCACCGAAGTTTTTGAGTTTCCGTTTTGTTTTGCGTGATAATATTTTGCAAGAAGGTCATCAATAACGGCAATCTCCCCATAAGTTCCGCCTTCTGTCATAGATGGAATCAAGTGGTCTATTAAGCAAGCTGCTGTTCTTCTTTTTGCCTGTGCTCCTTCACCCGGTACATCAATAATATAAGGATATAAATGAGGAAGATTTCCGATTGCAACATCTGGGTAACAACTATCGGAAAGCCCGATTTCTTTTCCCGGCAGCCATTCGATTGTTCCATGCGTTCCCATATGAATTACTGCATTAGCCCCGAATATATGCTCTAAGTATCGGTAAAAAGCAATATATTGATATGGGCAAACAATATCGGTGGAATGATAACATTCTTCCGCCTTTTCTTCAAGGGCTCGTGGCGGCTGCAAGCCAATTAAAATATTACCGTTAATAATACAGGGAACTAAAATTTGGTCACCAACTGCCATAAATTCGCCCGGTGCTTTTCCCCAATCTCTTAAAAGTTCCTGACGAACTTTATCCGGAAAATCCGCAAACCATTTTTTCCAATCTTCCGAATCAATGATAGCTTCCGATCTTTTCAAAAGCTCTTCGGAAGACAAAAATCTTCCGTCATTGGTAAGCCCCGATGTTATTTTATCAATAATTTCTCTGCCATCTTTAAAATCATAGTCTGTTTTATATCCCTGCTCTTTTAAGGCGCAAAAAATATGATACACTGATTGCGGTGTATCAAGTCCATATGCACACCCAATCATATCTGCCCTAGGAGGCATATTGTGAAGGATAATTGCAACCTTCTTGTTTTGCGGTGAAATCATCGAGAGCTTTGCCCAATTTTTAGCAAGTTTTACAATCTTTTCCGCGCGTTCCTCAATCAGCACCGGCTTTTCTTTTACACCATAGGGCGTTTCCACCTGTTCTGTACAGGTCAATGGAACGCTGACCAGTTGCCCGTCAAATTCTGCCGTATAAACATTTCCAAGATAAACGGGATCCATTCCTCTGATGGAATCTACCCATTGACGATAGGAGTAATTGGTGTGCAGTGCATGAATTGCAGGTATCCCTAAAATTTCAAAAACACTGTCGGATACCTGTTCTGTGCCACAGCCCGGAGCCGATAAAACGCTTAAAGCGTGCCCTGTGGTAATAATAATGCTGCGCGGTACCGAACGTCCATCCAGCATCATATATTTTTTTAAAGCTTTTCTCAATCCCCCATAAGCTCCATCGACCGATGGCATGATGTTGGAATAGACAACAATAGGCGTGCAGCCATTTTTCTTTATAATTTTAATCAGCCGGTCAAGATGCTCTGTGTTTTCCGATTGTATCGTTTGGAAGTGGGTCAATACACCGATAACGGGCTGTTCACTTTTGCTAATCTTATACAGATAATCTTCATCTGACAAACATTCATCCTTGCCATAATATCCATCCCATTTAGGAATAGACACTTCTTCATAACTGCATTGTATTCCCGCTACTTTATCTAACAGACAACGCAGAAAATTTTCTCTGTTTTTTTCTCCTCCGGCTTCCAGATAGGTCAGCAGCTTCATAACGGTGGATTGAGGCAGCAAGCATTTATCGGTCATTTCGTCCATCTCGGATTCAATAGAGGAGCGAAAAAAATACGGTTTTTTCCCCTTAAAATAATCCTGAAACTTTAAGTATCTTTTAAAATATGCCATGCTTCCATGAAAATTGAACAACAGAAAATCCGATTTCACTACATTGGACATACACTCTTCAAAAACGGCATCATCATTATCAATATCATAGGTATCGTATATATCTAAAGAAATATCCTTGATTTCTTCCTGCACAGCCTCAAAAGCTTGACGGAATTCACAAATAGCCCTTTTCCCTTCAAAAATTGCTGCAATTTTAAACATGGTTATCTCCTTTATTATAGCAATAAGGCAAGCTTATAAAAACTTGCCTTATTGCTATATCTTTATTTTTCCAGTTTAACGTAATATGTAAGTTCTCTGTCCGGGAATACATCCGGGTAAATTGCCGCTGCCAAATCGGAAGCCATAATATCAGACTGGTCAATTCCAATCCAGAAAGTATCTCCATACTGATATACGTTGTTGTTTTCGTATGCTTTACACTCTACTAACTGTGGAAATTCTTCTATTACGCCCTGCATACCTTTGCAGTAGGTCGGTGTAGATGTATAAATAATGATGTCTGCATCCTGCACACGGTCATATGCAGCTTCCATGGTTAAAGTTCCTTCCGGCATACCACTGAACACATTTGTACCGCCCATATCTGCTAACATCGAGCCTACCCAGCTATTGTCGCCGGCTGCATAAACAGCGCCGTCATATACGCTGAAAATTGCAACTTTTGGTTTATCCATGCCTTCAATTTTAGCTTTTACCTCGTCCACAGTTTGCTGAGCTTTATTCATAACTTCACTTACCTGCTCGTCTGCGTTAAAAAATGTTAAGATAAATCTCATCCATTCCATGCGAGCCAGGTAGTTGTTTTCCATATACTCATTATCCACTGCATAGTTGATACCCAATTCTTCAAACTTAGCAATCTGGCTGCTTTGTGGGCTGGTACCGGTATAGACAAAGATAAGTTCCGGGTTTAAAGACTGGATTAGTTCATAATCCGGTTCTCCCATACCGGAGCCTCCGACATCCATAATATCGCCTTTTTCCAAGCCTTCTTTGATAGCGGGGATACCTTCCCATGTATCCGGACCGCCGCAAACACCTGCAACAGCGTCAACGATTGCTTTATCATCTACTGTACGGAAGGTACAAGCCTGGGTGGAAGATAAGAACACTACATTATCTACCGGAGTACGAATTACAATGCTGTCTGCATATTCGGCAGGAACTTCTTCCATTTCTTTTGGAACCAGAATCAACTCTCTGTGTTCACCGTCGATAACCTTTTTAATTCCATTGTCTAATACTTCGATGGAGAAATCAGGATTGTAGAGGTTTTTCACCTGTGTTTCGGAGGTTTTTTCCGTGGCCGGCTCTTCCTCTTTGGTTTCTTCCTCAACTTTGGTAGTTTCCGTTGGTTCTGTCGGTTCGTTTTCAGTCGAACTGCAACCTACCAATGTACTTACTGCCATCGCACAAGCCAACAGTACAGCAATTAGTTTTTTTGACATCTTACATTCTCCTTTTTATAATTCTTTATTTCTGAGCCTTGTGGCAATCAGACAATAACAAAACGATTGATAGTAGCTTTAAATTGCTCAATCATATACTGAAGAGCGATTTGCTTATCTGTAAACTCCAAGGATTCATTGCAATGTTCTTTTTGCATGATTCCCAAAATTTTTGTTCCCATATCAACCGCTTCCTGCGGGGTAATCATCTCCCAGATCAGCTGGTCAAGAAGGTGGGCATAAAGTGAAGAAGAAACAACAAGTTCGCTTTTTTGAGCAATATGATCTATCCGGTCATAAAAATCCGCCATAGTCAATGAATCGGAATTTTTGCAAAAATCTTCCCACAAAGTGTTTTCGGTGATACCAAAGCGATCCATACGCTTTAATACATTGTGCTGTCGCTGTGGGCAAAGCCCCGACTGTAAGTTCAATGCTTCCTTAACAGCACTCTTTACTGCTTTTCCAATCAATTCACCCAGCTTACTGTGCTTTCCTGCATTGGTTAAATAAATATCGGATTCTGCATTGCAAACGACGATTGTGCCATCGGTTCCGGAACCGGTCGCAAGTCCCATCGAATATCTGCTCGGAGCCAAAAGCTCCTGTAAAGCAGCTGTCTTAGCTTCTGTACAGGTAACTAGCGCACGTGTTAATCCGCCTTTGCTCATATCAGTATTGATAAACAGCATAATATTGATGGTTCCAAGCTTCACAGGTTCGGCTTTTCCGCTTACTTCCTGCCACGAAGCCGGGTCACCAACACGACCGCCATTGACCTCTATTCCGCCGGTTACTACCGCAGTCACCGAAACACCATCAAACTCCTCTGTTTTAATCGAAACATTTTCCATGCTGGCAGCTGTTGACATACCGGCTGCTGTGTCACGGGAAAGTCCGATATCTTCTGCTATCAGTGCCATATGCTCCTCATATGTAGGGGCACGCAGCGTACACGCCATACCTGCACCCGGATTTCCGTCATTATTAAAGACCGCTGTCAGATTTTCCTGATATCCTCCATTCAGCGGACAGGTGCTTAATACCCTTCTTTTTCCTGTAAACGGCACTACAACACATTTGCTGTAACGATGTATCGGATCTCCTGTTTGCAAAGTGTGAAGCTTCATCATCTAATTCCCCCATTTCTTTTTAAGGACTCTAACTGTTTTTTCAGTGCTTGTTCATGTTCGGCATTATTGTTGGTAATCAGCTCGAACGTCAAAAACTCCGGTGAAATTCTTTGTACCAATCGGGCAACTTTGTCAGCTGTAAATGGTTTATGGTTGTCAATTTGAAAAATATGCGGATAAGTTTGCATCAAGCGTTGCCAATAGTTTCCGTTCAAGGTCGGTGGGTTTTGAATGACCTTTTTTACATAGTCACCTGTAATGGATTGATTTAGGTGGATTCCTTTAATAAAGCTGCACAGTTCCCCGTTTTTGTCCAAAATATGGTTGATATACTCAACACCTTCATCTTGGTCTTTTAAATCAAGATTTGTATGTAGAAGATGCCCTGTGTCCAGCATAATTCCTTTGTTCTTATAGTGAATTTCCTCCATCATGTCTTTTACAATTTGAGGACGTGTCATTGTCAGACCGCTCCACCAAAGGTTTTCCACCAGAAAGTAAAATTGATATGGTTTTTTATCCAGTAAACGATTGATAATTTCACAGGCAGCTGTACAAACTTCCTCATCGGTGTGCCGAAAGCGATAGGTATAACATTCATCCAGTCTGCATTCTGACACATGAAATACAACATACCGAACCCCTGCTTGATGGGCAATTTCCAGTTCCTCTTCCCATTTTGTGAGCAAAGCATTTTTATCTTTACCACCATAATGCTCTGTCCAAATTTTTTCGTCGCCGTATTCTTCTATCAAAGCTTGTCGGTCATCATTCCAAAGGTCCAGCCAACTTGGAAAAAAGTTCAGATGTATTCCCAACACATCGTTTGATGTAATCTTTTCGGGGAAAGTTTTTTCTCCGCACAACATCAGTTCCAGACCATCTATTCCTTTTTCTGAATAAAAACGTTTTAGCGTTTCGCAATCAGCAAAACGATCCATATCCTGGGAGGTTGCTGTGATATTGATTGTCGTTTTCATTATATTTCCTTTCTGACAATTCGCTTTTTGCTAACAAAAAAGACGTTTTCAACAATACACAATCTAAACTGTTCTCGTTACAGATTCGTCTGGAAGGGCAGCCTCGTGGGCAATATGCCTCAAATTCACACTGAGAACAGGAAAGCGGCGATGCTGCATTAAGATGAATGAGAGAATCTGTATGAAAATCATCTGCACATCCCATATAGTAACAATCCCTGAGCAGTGACCCACACGGATACATCTTTCCATCCGGCAAAACAACAATAGAACGTCCGCAGGAAGCATAACAATAGTCATGACTGTTATTTACAGCAGACAAGCGTCTTTTTGCAAGTTCAATTTCCCGTATTTGAACCTTTCTTCCTGACAGATGGTACAGTTCCTGACTGCGCCGATACATCTTTTGCAAAGCTTGTTTTAGCTGAATGGGTGTCACCGAAAGTTGCTGACAATTTTCCAGTCCGTGCCCTGCATGACGCAAAAGGTCTAACCCTATTCCGCCCACGTTTCCCAAATAGAAAGCAAAATCTACCAGCTTCGGTAAAGCTTCTACATTAAGCGAAGTTACCACCGCATTCAACCCAATTACCATACCCTGCTCTGCCAGCATCCGAATTCCGTTCACTGCCTGAGCGGTTTTTCCTCTGGTCAAGTTGTTGATTGGAGGAATTCCATCCAAACTGACACCTGTGGAAATCGAATACTCTGATAGTTTCTGTGCAATGTCTTCATCGAGCAACGTTCCGTTTGTTTGCATCTGAAAAACCGCATCTATATTGTTTTGTCGAACATACTGGCAAATTTTCTCTGCCAACGCAAAATTTAAAAGCGGCTCGCCGCCTGCAAATTGAATTTTTAACGGATAGTCTTTCAATTTATCAATTACTTTTTTTGCTGTATCAAAACTCATGTCATAGTTTGCATGATTAGCGCTTGCATAGCAGTATTTGCAGTTCAAATTGCATCTTCCCGTGAGCCACAAAACCAAAAGAAATCGGCTATTCATTGGACAACAAAATTTGCTCGATGGCGTTTTCATCCAGAACACCGCTTTCAAACGGAGTTCTTCGCATTCTGTGAGGCAACACTAATATCGCTGCATTTTTTAAATCTTCCTTGCTTACCTGTGTTCTGTTATGGAAAGCCGCTATTGTCATTGCTGTTTTAATCATTGTAATATCGGCTCTGTGTCCATCAACCCCCAGTGCAAGGGAAAGGGTTGCTGCCATCATCAAAATATCATTATCATATGTTACGGATTTTAATATCTTTTTAGCCGCTGCAATCCGATTGGACAGTTCGTTTTGGCTGTCCTCAAACCGTTGAGCAAACAAGTCAGGATTTTCTTCAAATTCCAATCTGCGACGAACTACTTCTGCACGCTGTTCTTTGCTGTTTTCTCCGGTTACATCGACAACCAGTCCAAATCGGTCCAATAACTGAGGACGCAAGTCACCCTCCTCCGGATTCATGGTACCCACCAAAGTAAAGCGTGCCGGGTGGCTGTAAGAGATCCCCTCTCTTTCGATGGTATTAACACCCATAGCAGCCGAATCCAGCAACACATCTACAACATGGTCATCCAAAAGATTGACCTCATCCACATATAAAATATTTCTGTTTGCCTGTGCTAAAATACCACACTCAAACTTTTTTTCTCCGTGTTTAATGGCATATTCAATATCCAAGGTACCGACTACTCTGTCTTCTGTTGCACTGACAGGGAGGTCTGTTACCTGCATTTTGCTTTCAACTATTTCAAAAGCTTCACCGGAGGCTATTTTAGCTTCACATTCCGGGCAAAATTCTGCTCCATACGGGTCACAGCCGAATTTGCAGCCCTTTACTTTTTTGATGTTCGGCATCAGCTCTGCTAAAGCGCGGACAGCTGTTGATTTTGCCGTTCCTTTTTCACCCCGAATCAACACACCACCCAGCATAGGATTGATGATATTTAAAATCAGTGCCGTTTTCATCTGCTCCTGTCCCACAATCGCAGTAAACGGATATACCTTTCTTTCGTTCATTGCTGTCTTTTTTCCTTTCATAACCCTTGAGTGCATTACTATATTTTTCTTTAAAATCTATTTTATAAACCTGTTTTTTCACAGATAGCCATATTCACAGCAGAAAGAATCGCCCCTGCATGAAGCTCCGATATTTTGTAGACTTTAGCATCCATCTTCTTTGCCAATTTTTCAGCCAGACGCAATTTGATAAAATCCTGCTCCACGTCTATGATAACCGTTTTAATATGGTCTGCTGTTAAAGAACATCCTTCTCGGACTGCATCTGCAAAAGGGTCTTTGCTTCTTCCACAAGTAGCCCGACCATCAGACACCAGCACAACCACAGGAAGCAAATCTTTTTCTCGCCGCATTGAAGCTTTAATTAGGTTATGAGCCGCTTCCAGTCCTGCGTAAAGAGGCGTCTTTCCTCCGGTAGAAATTGTTTCCAGTTTCTTTGCAGCCAAGTCCACGCTTCTTGTCATGCCTAAAACCAAATCGGCTTTATCCCGTCGGAAGGTAATCATCGCTACTTTATCGCGTTTTTGATAGGCATCACTGAGCAGCGAAAGGATTGCACCCTTCACTGCTGCCATACGCTTTCCTGTTCCCATCGACGCCGAAGCATCTACAACAAATACAATAAAATTACCCGTTCTCTTTTCGCGAACCTTTGTTCGGATATCGCTGCTTTGAATTGCAATTGCCATGCCGTTTTTATCTCTGCTAAGCTGATATGGTGCTGCCGCACGCAACGTTGCATCAAATGCAATGTCAGATTGTTCTGGGCTATTCATTGTACTTTTAACATATCTGCCTTGAAGTGAGTCTGTTTTTACCAAGCTTCGTCTGCCGCTGCCTTTTTTGATAAGACGCTTTCTTTTATCATCATCAAGCCATTTACCCACTTCAAACTGCTCGCCGAAACTCTGTGTTTTTTCTGTTTCATCCTTTTCTTTAAAAGGAAAAGAACTGTTGCCCGAACCCTGTTTCTCTTCATTAAAAGGACTGTTCTCAGAGGAGTTTTCTTCGGCAGAAGATTCCGAAGAAGATGTCTGTGTCTGTTCCTCAGTTTCATCTTGATTCTGCTGTGCCTGCTGCTCTTGTTCTTCTTGATTATCTTCACTCTTCTTTTGGGGAGGGGCAGAATCTCTCATGCGGTGCGGTAAAGCATATTTTGCCGCTTCGCTGATTGCCTCTTTGTTAACTGCCGAAGAACCGTTCAGTGCGCAAATTGCTTTTGCTGTTTCAATAACGGTAATTTCTCCCCGACTGCCCTCACAGTTTGCATTGTGAGCCAGCTGAGCTGCCAGCAGCAAAGCATTAGCGGACACTTCTATAGAAGGAAGTCTATCCTTTGCTTTTTGGATTCGTTTTGCAATTTTTTTATCTTCCTCCTGATATTCAGCAATAAAGGTGACGGGATCATTTTCAAACGCAATTCTTCTTCTGATAATTTCACAGCGGACAAGGGGATTTTCTTCTCCTGCAACCTCTACATATAATCCAAAGCGATCCAAAAGTTGAGGTCGCAGCCCGCTTTCTTCCGGATTCATGCTTCCGATTAGAATAAATTTTGAAGGATACACGTCGGAGATTCCTTCCCTTTCCACACGGCAAATACCCTCGCTGCCCGATTCTAACAACGCCTTTGCAATATTATCGCTGAGCAAATTTACTTCATCTGCATAAAGAATGTTTCCATCAGCATAGTACAAAATTCCTTTTTCTAACTTCTTTGTACCGTTCTTTACTGCATTTTCAAAGTCAATAGCTCCAAGCAGCCTGTCTTCTGTAATGTTTAATGGAAGTTCGATTATCTTTTTCCCGCTTATATATTCAGACGCTCTAACCAAAGTGGATTTTGCCGTTCCTTTTTGCCCACTGATTAAAACCCCTCCGATATTCGGATTTACAAAATTCCAAATCAGGGCTTTTTTGATTTCTTCCTGCCCCATCACTGCCGAAAACGGAAATACCTTTCTTTTCAAACCTGTTCACCTCTTGTTGATATCTGTTCAAACAATCCTGTTATCCCCGAAACCAAATAGATTTTATCTGCGGTATTCCCGTAATATTGACGACACTCCTGTGCACTTCGGAATGAAAAAACTTTTTTCCCAAGTTCTGCTGATTTTTTTATAATTTCCACATTCTCCCAATTTCCTGTTCCCACTGCAAAACCGCTGTCAACAATATAAGCTGCATCAGCAATCAATTTTTCTGCCCGACTGACAGCTTCCGAAGTAATCGGTTCAAACGGTTTTTCTGAAACAACCTCTGAGCAAATACTTTTTGCGATGGGATAGTCTGCATCGTTTTCATGGATAATTCCCGATGTTAAGGCAAAGCCTTTTCTGGAAAGTGCCCGATATAAATTTGTACCGCTGGAATTTCCTCCGGTAACAAAAATATCGTTTCCCTGTTTTCCTTTCAGCTCAATAGAACCATACATTTCATTGTATTCTGCTCCTTTGATGTCATAAAGTTCTTGGATAATCCCTTTGTGAATGATTTCTTCCGGTGTTCCCTGAGCAACAACCTCCCCCTTATGCACCAAAAGAACAATCTGGCATCCTTTTAAAGCTAAATCTATATCATGCAGCGAAAGAATACAGGTGATTCCTCTTTCGTTAGACAGTTTTTGAAGCACTCGAATTACTTCAACTTTATGTTTAATATCCAGATGGCTGGTCGGTTCATCTAAAATAATCAGTTCCGGCTCCTGAACCAAAGCACGGGCAATCATGACTTTTTGCTTTTCTCCATCACTGAGTTCACTGTAAAAGCGATTTTTTAAAAAAGTCGCACCCACTACCTCCAAAGATTCATCAATGATTTTTTTATCTTCGTCTGAAAGTTTCCCTAAAAAGTTCGTGTACGGTGTTCTTCCCATCGCAATCAATTCATAGACACTTGTCAGTTCCGGTGCCACTGCATCGGTCAAAACCAAAGAAACTTTTCGTGCAATCTCCTTTTTCTTCATTTCCCGAATATCCGTACCGTCAATTTCCACTGCACCTTTCACCGGGGCAAGCAAACCGGAAAGTGTGCGAAGAATCGTGGATTTGCCGGCTCCGTTTGGACCAAGAAGGCAGATGACCTGTCCTCTTAAAGCATCAATATGAACATCTGATATCACGGTATGTTTGCCGTATCCCACGTCTAAATTTTGGGTTTTGATAATGTGATTCATTTTATGCTTCCCCCCTTCTTGTCCGAACTAACAGATAGATAACGATTGGTGCACCGATGATAGAGGTCATCGCTCCCAACGGCAGCTCTGTTGGTGATAGCAGCAATCTTGCACCCATGTCACACAATCCTGACATAACCGCTCCGTAAATGCAAACAGCGGGAATAACAATTCGATTATCGGATGTTTTAAACAAACTGCGCACAATATGTGGTACAGCCAGCCCCACAAACGATACTGAGCCTGCAAAAGCTGTAATAACAGCTGTCAAAACGCTGGAAACCAGTACCATCAAAAAGCGAAACGGACGGATTGATATGCCCATTGACTGAGCATATTTTTCTCCCAGCAACATTGCGTTGAGAGGTTTGCTCATTAAAAAGGCAAAGAACAAAAACGGCAAAGAAACTATATATAATATTTTTACATGGGACCATGTAAACCCGGAAAAGCTGCCCATTGTCCAGATGGAAAAAGCTGCGATTTTTTCACGGTCTGCTAACACAGTCAATACGCTGGTTCCGGCGCTGCATACATATCCCATCATCATTCCTATAATCAGCAATGTTGTGATGCTCTTTACCTTTTGCGATGCAAAAATGACAAGCAGCATGACAAGCATAGCCCCGATGAATGCACCGACAAATAATCCCAATGAAGTTATCGTTGTCATTCCAAAAGTATATCCGCCTAAAATAACAATTCCCAAAAACAAAGTGGAACCGGAAGAAATGCCTAAAATGTATGGTTCCACAATGGGGTTATTAAAAAACACCTGCAAAAGTATACCGGAAGTTGCAAGGCAGGCTCCGCCTGCCAAAGCTGCCATTGTTCTTGGCAGACGGATATTCATAATGATTGAGTAGTGTGAGCGTTCAACCATTTCCGGATGAAAAAAACTTTTCATAATTTCCGAAAAAGAAATATCTACCGAACCAAGAATAATATTTAGAAAAAACACAGCAAACATGGACACTAATCCTATCATAAAAAGCAGTATGTAACGACCGGTTCTGCGATGTGCCGCATCAATAGTTTTCTCTTTTATTTGTGACATTGATTTCTAAACTCCTTCTTTTTAAATTTGTGCAAACCCAAACTAAAAATAATATAATATGGCAATAAAAAAACATCGTTCGGGATTTTCGTTCCCAAACGATGTTTTATGTATCTTGCCGAAGAATTATATACATGAGAAATAAAAT
>JAHHTY010000045.1 GCA_020024325.1 Negativibacillus sp. | reverse complement strand
AACAATAAATATATTACATTACCCGCATTCTAATTCTATATAATCTTTTTATAGTACAAAAAAGTCATTTTATATACCGAAGTAGAAATGCTAATCTATCTCCTTTTTCTTTTCCTGTAGTTTTGTGTTTGATTGTCAATCAAGTGATTTTATGTTATAATGATCATCATAAATAAACCTCTGTATTTGTTAGTTTTGTAAGGAGGGTCAGAATGAGGTTTCTGCATATCAGTGACTTACATCTAGGAAAAACCTTTTCTGTATCACGTTATGGTCAGCAGTTTGCTCATCGCCGTCGTCAGGAATTGTTGGATACCTTTGGTAGGCTGATTGATTTTGCCAATCAAAATCAGGTGGATTTTATTCTATGTTGTGGGGATTTTCTAAATAGTGAAGAGCTTAGGGTAGAAGAGCTAAGAAACATCAATGCTATGATTGAGAAACTAACCCATGCTGTTATTGTTGCTATATCAGGTAACCATGATCCGCAAACTGAAAACAGTGCGTACCAAAAGATTGAGTGGAGCAAACGGTTTTATCTTGCACCGGCCGGAAGTGGAAGGGTAGCTTTATCCTCTTATCGAACAGTTATTACCTATCACAGCTGGAATCAAAAAGAAATCAGTGAACCATTTGAAATTCCAAAGGTTTTAACGCAACCGGGACAATATCAAATCTTAATGTTGCATGGTGACATTTCTGATGGGAGTAAATATCTGCCCTTGAATGCTTCAAAGCTATCACAAGCGGGTTTTGATTACGTTGCACTGGGACATATTCATAAGATGCAGGTTGCCGCACCAAATGTATATTATTGCGGTTCATTGGAACCTTTGGATTTTGGCGAAAACGGAGAACATGGTTTTATAATGATTGATGTAGAAGGTGATCGGCGTCAGTGCCAGTTTATACCTTTTTCTCAAAGAGAGTATAAAACCATCTCAGTAAAAACTTATTCTAAAGATTCAGAACTTGTTATCTCTGATCGAATTGCAACGGCAATCATTCGAGATAATCCTCATCATATCTATACTGTACAATTAACAGGAACTCATCCTGTCAGTGCAAAGTGGAATATTGAAAGAATAGAAGATGATTTAAGATACAAAGAATATTTTTGTCAATTAATTGATAAGACTACACCTGACTACAATCTGGAAGAGTTGTATCGAGAAAATCAGGGTAATTTGATAGGCGATTTTATTGGCAGCTTCCAAAATCACAAACTATCCCAAGTGGAAAAAAAGGCAATGCAGTATGGTTTGGAAGCACTGCTTTCCCAACTTTCTTCCACAGAAAAGGGGGAAGGATAATATGCAGAAATTAGAGATTTTACAGTTAAAACTGATTGGTTTCGGAAAATTTCGAGATAAAGAAATTGAATTTAAATCAGGGTTGAACTTAATTGAAGGCAGAAACGAAGCAGGAAAAAGCACTGTCCAAACTTTTTTAACAGGAATGTTTTACGGATTTTATCAGCCGGGAGCAAAACGTCGGAGTTATACCTCTCATCGAGATAAATATCAACCTTGGGACGGCGGAAGTTATCGAGGAGTTTTAGTTTGTCGAAACGATGAGCGTACATTCCGAATTGAGAGGAATTTTGATAAGGACAGCGAATCTGTGAAAGTATTCGATGACTTAACCGGTGATGATTTAACTTTGGATTTTCCATACAATACCGCTACTCGCCAAATACAAGTGGGCGAAACGTTGCTGGGTTTGAGCAAAACAGCCTTTAATAATACAGCGAATATTGCTCAAATGACCTGCTCTACTGTAACACAAGAGGCTGGATTTTCTGCTGAGGTAAATGATAAAATGCTTTCATTGATGAAAACGGCCGATGCCAGCTTTTCACTCAGTGCTGTTCTTCATGAATTAGATAATAAAGCAGAACAAATAGGCGGTCCCAAAAAAAGTAAAACCCCTTATGGACAAGCAGTATTAAAAGAAAAAGAGCTTTTAGAAGAGCTTGAAGAATCGAAATGTAATGAGAGTGAATATCTTTCTTTACTTCAAAAAGGAAAAGATCTTCATGAAAAAATTGATCAGCTCGAAAAAGAAAAAAATTTGCTGGAAGCGCAGGTAAGGGAAAGTGCTGCTAAAGAATTAGGTGGAAGATACCTTAAAGCTCAAAATTTGCGCACTAGAATCGAACGCATTGAAAAGGAAAATGAAAAATACTCAATCTATCAAGATGTTGACCTTGAGGTGATTGACCAAGCACAAAAACGCTTAGGTGCAAAAGCACAAATCACACGAACATTAGAAAAATATCGTCGAGCCCTAGAAGAACTGAATCACCGAATACAAGAATTAAATAATTTGTATCGTACCTTAGAGGTTTCTGATGCTGATGATGAGGTGTTGGAACAGTTCGATTTAATGTTTGAACGTCACCTAAATTTGGAATCACTTCGAGATGAACTGAGAGAGCTGCAAATTAAAAGGAGCAATGTTTCTTTCCATCTCAGTAAATTGTCTGCTATGGATGGCGAAAAGCTGGAAAAGGATATGCAGAATTATCGGCAGTTAGAACAGATGAAACAACAAAAAAAGCCGGACCATACAAAGGCCATCGGGAATTTTTTGTTGATATTAGGTTCTGCTTTTTTCATTATCGGTATAGCATTAGCAGTTTCTGTTGGAATATTAGGTATTATAAGTATGGTTTTGGGGGTTGCTGCTGCTGTATCAGGTTTACTCTTTATTTTACATTTTAAAAAGGCAAGCCAAGAGGAAGATACCTTAGAAAAAATTTGTGCAACGCAGCAAGAGATTCTCGAAAGTTATCATCTTCAGCAAGAAGATAACCCTCTTGCCCGATTGGAAGAAATGTTGGGCAAAGTACAGGTAAACAATTATAAAGTTCATCAGTTTGAAGAACAGGAAAATCTTTTGCTGGAAGAAATTACTGCAAAATCTCAAAGAGCAAATCTTCTGGAATCAGAAATTACCAGCTATCTCCAAAAGTTGACACGTAGAATTACACAAGAGCAAAATGCGATAGAAAACGAGGAAGAGAAGGCGGAAATTTTATCTGCTGATGAAGTACGTCTAAAATCCTTGCGGGAATCGGTAAATCAAGCAAAAAGAATTCGTACGGATTTACAACGTTTGCATCTCCAACAACAGCAGATTATGCAGGAGGAAGAAAACTGTAACAACCAAATTGAACAAATTAACGAGTCAATTTCTCACGCAATTCAATCTTGTGAATCTGCCGGTGCAAATTCGGCGGATGATTTAGAAAAATGCCGACAGGGTAAACGACGCTATGATGAAATTAGCGTAGAGTTAAAATTACAAAAAGAGCTATTGACCGAAACACTTGGTGGATACACCTATGATGAATTGGAAAGTAATGTTCGTTCTCAAAGAGGAGCTGAAACCGAGATTTCAGCTGACAGACAAGAAACTTGCAAAAGACTGGGGGAAGTGAATGCGAAACTTTCCGAACTCACAAAGAAAGCTGCCGAACTGGAAGGGCTTCGTCGAGGAAAAGAAGAAATTCAGCGACCGATTGGACAAATTCAAGCTGATCTTGATGAATTACACGATTTGTGTAAAGACTATCAGTTGAATCTAGATGCTATTGAACTTGCCAAAGAAAAGTTGCTTTCTTTAAGCGGTCAATTGCATCGAGATTTTGCACCTCAGCTAAATCTAAAGGTATCACAGGCAATTCAAAAAATTACCAATTCTCGTTATACCAAAGCTCTGATTGACCAATCTCTCGGAATTCGTCTGGAAGAAAAGAAAAACGGAAAGTTAGTGGATGTTGCTTCATTAAGCAATGGCATGGCAGATTTGGTTTATTTGATTATGCGATTAGAATTGTTAAATCTTCTTTCCACTGAAGGAAATCAAAAGGTGAGAGTACCTGTTATCTTTGATGATAGTTTTACTCAGCTGGATGATGAACATACTGCACGGTTTTTAAGTTTTCTTTTAGAAATGAAAGAACAGCAAATTTTACTGTTTTCCTGTCACAATCGTGAAAAAGAAATACTCTCAAAAGCAGGCATACCATTTCATCTGGTTTCCTTAAAAAATGAATAGTTAGAATAGTTAAAAGAGGACTTTTCTGCTTGGAAAAGTCCTCTTTTTATGTATCAAAAGAATTTATGCTATTTCGTTAGAGGCAGAGTAGGGTGGGGAAGGGAAGAAGATGATTATTTCTTTTTTGTAGCCTTCTTTTTTGATGCTTTCTTTTCGGTTTCCAGTTCTCCATTTGCATAGGAACAAAATTCTTTCATACAGCAGTTTTCACACTTTGGGCGATTGGCAACACAGACATCACGACCATGCAGCACCAAACGGTGACAAAAATCATTAGCACGATCCATTGGAAGAATGGCGCGAAGCTGTTTTTCCACTTGAAGTGGATTTTTCCCTTGGCTCAATCCTAGAAGATTGGTAATGCGAATACAGTGAGTATCACAAACAACAGCCGGTTTATGATAGATATCTCCAACGATTAGATTAGCTGTTTTTCTTCCAATACCGGGAAGTTTTGTCAATTCTTCCACAGTGTCCGGCAAAATACCATTGTATTCTTCCAGGAGCATCTTTGACATTGCGATGATATCCTTTGCTTTTGTTTTGAACAAACCACAAGTTTTAATCATTTCTTCCATTTCTTCTAAAGGGGCATTGGCAAAGTCGGAAAGAGAGGTGTATTTTTGATATAAGTCTTTGGTAACAATATTAACCCTTGCATCAGTACATTGTGCGGACAAACGAGTAGAAATCAATAGTTCGTATGCCTTTTCAGGATTATAAACCAGAGAGCACTGTGCATCAGGATATTCTTTTTCTAAAGCGTCTACCGCTAAAACAGCTTTTTCTTTTAAATCCATTTTTATCAATCCTTTTTTAATATCATTTTAAATTATTTTGTATCAGATGTATCAGAAGAAGATTCTTCATTTTCCTGTTCTTTTTTTTGTTCCTGATTGTGTTCTTCAATTTGCTGCATCAGAATTTCCTTTTCACTCAGTTTTCTTTTTACCGAAGAAAGAGGAGAAGCATTTGCAGCTTCTTCAATCATCTGATTAGAAATGTGGGTGTAAATTTCAGTGGTTCCAATATTTGCATGACCTAAAATTTCTTTTAGAGCACGAATATCTACACCACCATGTTGATACATCAGGGTAGCGGCTGTATGTCGCAGTTTATGAGGAGAATAACCACGACCATCCAAACCACTTGCCTTTAGATATTTTGCTACAATCTGTTCTACACGACGAGTAGTCATTCTACGATGCTGTGCTGATAAAAACAAGGCATTGCGGTCGGTGCCGCTTTCAGGTTGCTGGCGAACTTTTAGATAGTTTGTTAAAGCAGAGATGCAAGCATCATTTAAATAGACGATACGCTCTTTATTTCCTTTACCAAGTAAACGTAACGTATTATCACGAATATCTTCTAAATTGATTCCGACCAGCTCAGATACACGCATACCACAGTTGAGCATCAGGGTAAGCATACAATAATCACGTGCTGTTACAAGAGGGGACTCATCTTTTACACTAGCAAGTAAATTTATAGATTCCTCTAAAGTCAAATATTTTGGAACAGTCTTTCGCTGTGATGGTGTATCTAAATTCTTTGCAGGATTTTCTTCCAAATAATTTGTCTTTGTTGTAAGGTATTTATAAAGTGCTCTAATACTTGCAATTTTTCTGGATCGGCTGGATGTATTGTTATGTAGTATTTCTAAGGAGAAATGCAAGAAATCGTAAATATCACTCAGAGTAACCGAGCAAATCAATTCTTTAGAAATATCATCAATTTTTACTGCTGCAAGTTCTTCAGAATCTTTGGGAATGTTTTTCAGAACTTTAACCGATTTGATGTATCTGAAAAAGGTTCTTAATTCGATATAATATCCATTGACTGTCTTTGTGGAGCGTCCCAGAATGGTTTCCATATAAAACAGAAACTCTCGCAAAATATCAGGACAATCAAATAATATATGTTGATCCAATTTTAAAACTCACCACCATATTAAAGTTATAAAAATATCGGCATTGGGAAGGGGTATTTTTTGCCACCCTTAATTTCGCTAAATGAAAATTTAGCGAAATTAAGGGTGGGATTTTTTCAAATATGCTTAGATTCTATATTTGATATTAAACTGTACAAATTGGTATGATACTACCAATATCAAATAATGGTTTGTCTGTTAATTCAATTATTTCTATTTTTCTTTTCTGCAAAAATTGTTTTATCATTTCAGCATCTTGATGTGTTGACAGTTTTCCGGTAAATGCAATTTGGTCCTTATTCAGTTTACCACAGCAACCACCAATGAATCCTGTATCGTAATTTGGAATTTTAATATATCCCGGCCGAATCTGTAAAACGTCAATTCCGGCAGATTTTGCTGCCGCTGCAATCTTTACATCAGCCGTAATAATGGAGTTTTCATCAACTACACATACAGAACATTTTGTGTAACCTTGAGCTACTAAAATTGGATTTAAACCCTGTTTATCAAAATAAGCTTTTGCAGTTTTAGAAATCGTTTTATTATTACAAATATAGTTGTTTTTAAGCCGAACTGCATTATAAACTACATCTTTGGGATATTGTGCTTCCAATTGTTCTCCAATCCATATTTTTGCACCTATCAGCGACAATTGTGAAATCAATTCTGTTTGATTTGGAGCAATCAGAAAATGCTCTCCGCCTAACGGCATCAACTGCATATCTGCGTGCGATGCTACCGGTTTATCTAACTGTAAGGATACTTTAACAGTTAGTACTGTACATCCAAGGTTTTCTAACGCAGAAATCACCTGAGGATATTCTTCGGATACTGCCACGACGGTTACCTTTGATTGTGGCAGATGAGGATATTCTATCATAGATATTCTTTCTTTATTATCGTTCATAAGGTGTTACAACCCATTTAATGCAGTTGTCAAGCTTGTTTTCAAAGATATGATATCCATTCATAATTTGATTTAATGGAGCTTTGTGAGAAATCAAAAAATCAGTTGGGAATTTTCCTGCAGCAATTAGTTTCATCAAACGCTCACAATGTACTGCGTCCACACCACCGGTTTTAAAAATCAAATTTTTACCATACATTTGATGCAGTGGTAGTGTTTGACCTTCTTCATACATTGCAACGATGGAAACTATTGCATTAGGACGGGCAATCTGCCATGCAGTTTGAAAGCTTGCACTACTTCCTGCACATTCTATAACTGCATCGGCTCCCCTGCCAGATGTCATAGCTTTTACCTGAAGCTCCGCAGTATCATCGTTTAATATGATTTCATCACACAGTGAATGTTCTTTTGCATACTTTAAGCGTTTATAGTCGATGTCTAATGCAATCACCTTACTTGCACCAAATAATTTTGCCGATTGCATAGCACACATTCCAACAGGACCGGCACCAATAACCGCTACGCTATCTCCGGGAGTAATTTCGGCAAGCTCCGCACCAAAATATCCGCTGGATACAATATCTCCAAGGAAAAGAGCATCTTCATCAGAAACATTATCCGGAATTTTTGTAAGTCCCATATTGGCAAACGGGACCCGAACATACTCTGTCTGACAACCATCGATTCGACAACCCAGTTCCCATCCACCAGCTTCACAATTATTGATGAATCCTTGTCGGCAGAACCAACAGTTTCCGCAAAAAGTAATGCAGTTTGCAGCAACTCGATCCCCTTCTTTAAGATTGGTAATTTCTTTGCCAATCTGTGTAACAACACCAACAAATTCATGTCCAAGAATAATGTCTTGTTTTGCCCGAGGAACCGCACCGTTTTTAATATGAATGTCACTGGTGCAGATTGCAGAAAGAGTGACTTTTACAATTGCATCTTTTGGAGAAAGAATTTTAGGGATAGGACGTTCCTCTAATGCAATCTTTCCCTGTCCATGATAAACAAGTCCCATCATTGTATTTTGCATTTAAAATTCCTCCGTTTTATAAAAACTTATCCCGATAATAGATTACAAACAAAGCTAACACAAAGCTACATTGATTGCTTCTGTAAGACTGGAAACACCAATCAATTCAATGTTGACTTCGGAACTGATTGCCGCTACACACTGTTTAGGGAGAACACAACGCCGAAATCCCAAACGCTGTGCTTCTTTTACCCTAACAAGTACTCTGTTAACTGCACGCATTTCACCTGCAAGACCAATTTCTCCAAAAGCAACCAAGTCATCGGGAACAACTTTATCTGTTAAGTTAGAAACTAAAGCAAGTGCAATCGATAAATCCGCAGCAGGTTCATCAAGCTTCATGCCTCCGACTACATTGATATAAGCATCTAATGTACCGAAGAAATATCCACATCGTTTTTCCAGTACAGCAATAATCAAAGAAAGACGGTTATAATCAAAGCCAGTTGCCATTCGTTTTGGAACAGCATAACCACTTTTAGAAACCAACGCCTGAACTTCTGCTAAAATAGGTCGTGAACCTTCAATAACACAGGCAACACAGGTTCCCGAAACATTCTCAGGTCTACCCTCAAGCATTGCTTTAGAAGGATTTACTACTTCCTCTAATCCGTTTTCCCCCATCTCAAACACACCGATTTCATTAGTGGAACCATATCTGTTTTTAATGGCACGCAAGATACGATAGGAAAGATTGCGCTCGCCTTCAAAATAAAGAACAGCGTCAACCATATGTTCCATTACTTTCGGTCCGGCAATCGCTCCGTCCTTGTTGACATGGCCAACAATAAAAACCGGAATTTCCATTGTTTTAGCCACATTGATTAACAGTTGAGTACATTCCCTTACCTGTGTTACACTTCCGGAAGAAGAATTTAATGCAGAAAGGTTCATCGTTTGGATAGAGTCAACCATTACAATATCCGGTTTTAAGCTATGGATAGTTTCGATTACCGACTCGATATTCGTAGTAGAACTTAAATTCAAACACTCTGTTGTTACATTTAATCTGGCTGCTCGCAGTTTAATCTGACGAAGACTTTCTTCTCCTGATACATATAGGATTTGAGCATCGGAAGAAATTGTTTGACAAATTTGTAAAAGCAAAGTAGATTTACCGATACCGGGGTCACCACTAAGCAAAATGACAGAACCCGGAACAATTCCCCCTCCCAGCACTCGATTTAATTCCTGCATTTGGGTAAGGTAACGCTGTTCCTCATTAGAGTTAATCTGCTCCAGCTTTTGTACAGTACAACTTGCTCTTTGAGCGGGAGCTGATGAAAAGCGTGAAACAGGTTCTTCTATATTTTCTGTTAGGGTATTCCAACTTCCGCAGTCAGGGCATTTTCCCATCCATTTGGGCTGGATAGCTCCACACTGTGTACAAACATAATTTATCTTGGCTTTTGCCATTGTTGTGTTCACCGTCCTGTTGTTTTGTTATCTATATGTTTTGTTTATTTTAATGAAAGAAACTGAGTTAAACCCTGAGAAACTGCAAAGGCAACCTGCTTTTGATATTCCTGTGAGGAAAGGTTTGCTGCTTCTTCGGGGTTAGAGATAAATCCGCACTCAACCATTACCGCAGGAATCTGGGCTTCATACAATAAGAAAAGATTGTTTTGTGCTGCCTTGATCTCTCGTTTATTATCCGGCTGAAGTAGCGTCTGAAAAGATGCCTGGATAGAATCTGCTAATTTTTGAGAATCCGGAAGATTTTGACTATAAAAGATTTGGGCTCCCCTAGAAGAACTTTGTTCAAATTTATTCTGATGGATACTAATAAAAATAGCTTTGGGGTTTTGTTTCATAACATCCAAGCGATGGTACATATCAGAACGTTTTTGACGGGCAATCTGTGTAAGCCCATCATCATGGAGTGAACGGTCATCCTCTCTGGTCATTATAACACGAAATCCTTGTATCGACAACAAATCCTTTAAATTTAGCGAAATAGCAAGGTTAATATCTTTTTCAATCAATCCATTCGCAGTTGCTCCACCATCCATTCCTCCGTGTCCCGGATCAATGATAATAGTTGGTCGTTCTGTTTGCTGAGCAATAGTTAAGACAACAGGAGCTTCCCTCACCTGATTCATCCCAAATACTGTTGCCACGACAACAACAAAACTCGCAAACAAAGCTAATATAGATTTTCTTCTCTTCACAAAAATTCCTCCTGTCTTATACCCGTCTATCAAGATATAATTATATTATGTAATACAAGTATGTAAAAGCAGGAAAAAATATCCGAAAAAAGATAAAAGAAACAGCAGACCTTCTTCCCTTTTGAGAAGAGTGTCTGCTGTAAATCGCTAGATCAATGGAATTAAAACAAAGCCGCAAAGCAATGTCAACGAAATCAGTATGCCCACATAAGCTGAAATAACTTTTGGTTTTAAAACTCTACTGAGCAAAACAATACCCGGAATGGAAATAACCATTGTAGATAAAGTAAAAGTCATCGCCACTGGTGGATAAATCTCCTTGAGCAAATGCAAAATCGGAGTAATGCTGAAAATGTCAGAATGGATTGGAAAACCAATAAGAGCTGCAATGATAGTAGAAAGAATGGTTTTGTTGGAAATAATTTCCGAAATTGTTTCCAGTGGAAAATATGCCTCTAAAGCCGCAGAAAGAATAACTCCCAGAAGCACCCAAAGCCATGCTCCTTTAAAAACGTGCCATGTGCTGTGAACGGCAAGCGATGCTCTGCCGAATAAGTGCCCTTTGTGATGGTCATGTTCAATATCGTCTTCGTGACCGTGACAATGTGCTAAATGATAATCTTGTGTAGCATCCTGAAAATTGATTCGTGAAAGCAGAAGTGAACTGATGAAGATAATTATTAGCGAACAAAATAAGTATAGTGTAGCAAATGAAGTTCCTGTAAGACTATATAACGCTGTCAGAGCAGTCAAGTTAATAAGCGATGCAGAAGTTAGGACACATAAACATACTGACATTGGTACTCCAACCGCAATCAGTCCCATCAAAACCGGAACAATACTGCATGAACAAAATGGTGAAATCATTCCCATAAAGATAGCAAGCAAATATCCCCAAACACTTTTGAGTTTTGACAAACGGTATTTCAACCGGTCAACATTTACATAAGTTTGAAGGAAAAAGACGCAGAACATGACCAAAAACAAAATAAGATAGATTTGTGCTGCATCAGCAATCAGGTGGCTTAAAAAATCTGCGCTGGCGTCCCCACCAGGCAGTGAGTCAGCAAAATTTTCAAAAAATTCTCTTAAAAAACCGTGGTCGTGTGTTGCATGAAGTACAGATGAAAGAAAAATAGTGAACACCCTCTCAATTGATAAAATATATAATTTTTAAACTCTTTAATATTATCATAATCTATTTTATCAAATTTGTCAAATATTTTTTGCTATATATGAGCAAAATGCACAAAGATTCATATGAACAAAACTTCATACGAGTTGAGAGGGTTCTTTATCACTACCTCACAGAAGATCTGTGGGGTTTTATAATTTTATAGTTTTTCGTAACAAGTTATAACAAATCTATTTCATCATCTCTATTTCATCATCAAGTTTGCAATTAAAAAAAGAAGGTCACAAGACCTTCCTTTTTTATCAGTGTATATTCTATTTTCCTTCAGTATACAAGTTTAAGTGAATCGGGATTCCTGCCTGTGTTGCCGGATAAACCTCACCACGAACCAATGGACGCAGGTATTCCATCATTTCTTCGGTAACATCATTACCTGCCTCATTGATCCATTCTTCTGGAACTTTTTTCTCATAGTTTGCAACCAAAGAAATATCAGCGGTGCTGTATGCAACACGGTACGGGTCGTTGTGTTTTCTCAACACAACAGCCATCTGTCCGCTGACACCGTTAATGGCACGGTCAGCAGCAGTCATACCCAGCATTTTAGATTCACTCAAGTCGTTTGCTGAAGCTAAATGTGCAGCACATCTTTGCATCAGGTTCAGTTCGATGGAACGTACTTTGCAGCCAATCTTTTCTTTTACTAAGCTTTCCAGTACTTTGGCTGTTCCGGAAAGCGCAGCATGTCCAAATACATCTACTCCCCTGCCTTTGCTTTCGCTCAAGTAAGAACCGTCTGTATTTTTTACACCTTCACTTACTGCGACCACGACAGCATTTTTGTGGCTCAAGCAGGATTTCACATCCTCAATAAAACGTTCGGTGTCAAATGCACGCTCACAAAGATAAATCAACTGTGGACCACTGCCACCATTTTCGCGGGACAGAGCGGAAGCTGCTGTTAACCAGCCGGCATTTCTTCCCATAATTTCAACAATGGTAACTGCGGGTATATCATAAACCTCACAGTCCTTCACAAGCTCGGTAAAAGTAGCGGCAATATACTTTGCAGCGGAGCCAAAGCCTGGGCAATGATCAGTTTCGGGAAGGTCGTTGTCGATTGTTTTTGGCGCTCCCATAACGTACAAATCTTTGATATTATGTTTTGAAATGTATGCAGAGAGCTTGTCCACAGTGTCCATCGAATCGTTACCACCAATATAAACAAAGTAGCCAATATCTCTTGCTAACAAAGCATCAACAATTTCCTTGAGTTGAGATTCATCTGCATTGTTTAATTTTAGGCGACAGGAACCCAAAGCAGCGGACGGAGTGTGGCAGAGCAAATCCAGCTGTTCCGGGGAAGCAAGTATGTCCGTCAAATCAATATAATGTCCATTGATGACACCTTTAATTCCATTGATTGCACCATAAATGCGGTCCACTTTATCGCTGATCATACAGCGTTCCACAACGCCTGCAACAGTCGCATTGATAGCAGCAGAAGGTCCTCCTGACTGTGCAATTAACATATGTTTCATTCTGAAATCCTCATTTCTGTACAGATTTTTCTGTGCTTTGTTTCCTTAAAGGACAGTAACATTATTTTTTGCTGCAGCATCCAACAGCTCTTGAGAGGTGGCTTTATCCGTAATAAGATAGTTTACATCCTCCATTTTGGCAAAAGTATATGGAAGCATTTTGCCAAACTTGGTGCTGTCTATCAAAATAATGACCGAGCGAGCCTTTTCAATCAGCAGTCGACGAAGTTTTGCCTGTTCTTCAAATCCACAAGTAAAACCGCCCTCCTCAGAATAACCGGAAGCGGAAATAAAAGCAACGTCAACATTGATTTTAGACAGCATTTCTAGGGCAGAATAGCCAAAGATAGACAAATTTTTTCGATTTAACACGCCACCGCACAGTGTAATTGCAGGACGCATTTTCTCGGCTATCTCTAAAGCAATATTCGGTCCATTGGTCATAACATTGATGTACATATCCGGAATGATTTTTGCCAACTCTAACATCGTAGTTCCACCGTCCAAAAAGATGGAACTACCCTCCTGAACAAATCCAACCGCTTTTTGTGCAACAATGTCTTTTTGAGGTTTGTTGGAAATATCAGGAGGGTCAGGAACAGTATCAGATTTTTCGGAAGTATCAATATATTTTGCCCCACCACGTATCCTAGAAATAAAGCCTTCTTTTGCTAAAAAATCCAAATCCCTGTGAATGGTCATCACACTGACCCCAGAAAACTCCCCTGACAATTCCTTCAAACTTACAATTTTTTTCTTTTTGATAAAATCCTTGATTTTTTCTCTTCTAAGAATATTCAAAATATAATCCCCCATCGTAACTAGGTACATGGACTTTCCTATTTATTATTATATCTAAATAAGAGTTAAAAGGCAATAGTGATTTGTTATTAAATGTTATATTTTTCTTGTTTTCCATCATATTCTTAAAATAAAGTTGTTGTTTTTTATCAATTATACTTATTTTTTACATTTCTTTATCATATAATTAACAAAAGCGATATCCAAAGCCGCTACTTTGATATCGCTTTTAAAACAAATTGTCACAAACTATCAAATTAAATGAACATTCTACACCATTTTCTTTAAATCATTTTGTAAACGACGAATAATACGTTTTTCTAATCGAGAGATATATGATTGAGAAATCCCAATCATATCAGCAACTTCTTTTTGAGTGTGTTCTTTTCCGCCATTCTTTAATCCAAATCGCAATTCCATAATAGAACGTTCACGATCTTCCAGTTGCTCAACAGCATGAAGAAGCATATTTTTTTCAGCGTCTTTTTCAATATCCGAGCTGACAATATCTGCATCTGTTCCTAAAATATCAGAAAGTAAAAGTTCGTTTCCATCCCAATCAACATTTAGTGGTTCATCAATAGATATTTCCTTCCGCCGATTTTGATTTTTACGTAGATACATCAATATTTCGTTTTCAATACAGCGTGAAGCATAGGTTGCAAGTTTAATGTTTTTTTCGGGAGAAAAGGTATTTACAGCTTTAATCAATCCGATTGTTCCAATTGAAATTAAATCCTCTACATTAATTCCCGTTGATTCAAATTTTTTTGCAATATAAACAACCAGCCTCAAATTATGTACAATTAACTGTTGCTTTGCTGACTCATCATGATTGGAAAGGCGAACAAAAACCAATTCTTCCTCTTTTTTGCTTAATGGAGGCGGTAGGGTTTCCGACCCGTTGATATAGTGGACACCTTGATAGATGCAAAGAGAAATCAATTTTCGAATGCTTTCCCTCCCCCAAATCTTTAAAAGCACAATTTTGTCTTGTACAACACGCATTTTATCGCACCGTCCCTTTTATAAAATTTTTTCATGTTGTTCTTTTGATAAATCAAAAACAGGACACAATAACTTTTTATGAAGCAACACCTGCCAATCACCATCGCCAATTTTCTCATGACTGAACGCTACATAAAATTCTTGTGAAAGAAATTTCTGATCTTTATTTTCCAGGTAAATTCGTTTTCCTTTTACTGCGGGAAGAAATCCTGAACCGGATATTGCAGAAAAAGGAATTTGCCGAACATGACACGATTCCTCGTTTTCCACACCTAAAACAGCCTCCAACAAATCGGAAGAAAGGAGAACGGCTGCCAGATCTATTCCGCAAACAATAACAGGTAAACCGCTAAATGGCTCTGTAAGTTGATTGCCGGTATCTAATAAACCGGTCAATTTTTTGCTTTTTTCTTGAATTGTTAATTCCAGCATGTACAATTCATGGGTAGAAGCACGAGAAGAAAGAATACGATTTACTATCCATACCACACTATATGCACAGGTTAAACAAATTATGAATACAGGAACTCGAATATGAAAGTAAATAGCATTATCAAAAACAAACATTCCCGCAATGGTATAAATCTTTTGTAGGGATATCAAAATTCCATAAAACAAATTAGTAATTAAGAAAAGAATAAGACATTCTTTTAAAAAACTTACCCACCCCTTCCATTCAAAAGCAATTCGGAGCATTATCACAGCAGAAAGGAGCTTTATAGCAACCTCCCAAAAATGAGGTAGTGGTGGAAGAAAAATACTGAGAGAAAAACAGGACCCTATAACCGCTGCAAGGATGGAACGCCACCTGTGTTCTGAAGAACGATGACATATTGCAGAAAGCAATGACAATAATAAGATATGAACAAAGAAATTGGTGCAAAGTAAAATATCCACATAAACACCCTGTACCATCTTTTTCACCCCCTGTGCAATCCATTATATTCTGATTGCTTTGCGAGGCTTGTCAAAGTGTATCTGCTGAAACAATGCCACAATATTAAGAAAGATGTTTTCAACAATAGAAAGTTGTTTTTATTTCTTCAATAAGCACCGATATAATTTTTTTCTGTAAAAAATATAACTTTATATTATGAATAAAAAAGGGGAAAAACACATTTACCATCTGTTTTTTTCATGGTATAATAAGGAGAAATTGGTATTTTATTACCTTTAAATTTTCTGAAAAAAGAAGGGTTTTTATTGTATTTTCAAAAAGTATTGGCAGTATCTTTAACTGCTATGATGGTCTGCCCTATTCTGTTTTCCGCTTGCTCTGGTATCAATAATGCCAAAAACACTGATACTACCGTAGCTCTGAAAGATGAAAAACAGGAAGAAAATCTCTCTTCTTCCAACGAAATGGATGGAGAATATTATTTAGGAGAAACTGTTTTTATTGGAGACAGCCGTACCAATGGTTTGCTCACCTATCGACTGCTTCCACCTGAACAGGTGTTTGCGATTGATGGAAGCACACAAAAGTCAATCCGTGAACAGGAATTTGTTCAGTTAGAGCCTAATGGTGCATTTCTTTCTGTTGAAGAAGCTGTGAAAGCACGACAGCCCCACCGTATTCTAATTGCTTTTGGTGTAAATGCCATTCCTATAATGAGCGAAGAAGAATTTATGAGTGAATTCGATATTTTAATTGACCAGTTAACACAAGTTTCTCCAAACAGCCAAATTGTTATACAGGCTATTTTTCCGGTTTCGTGGTGGAAACATGAAACAATGCAGTACCTTACCAACGAAAACATTGATCACTTTAATGAACTTTTAAAACAGTATTGTACCGAAAATGGATACACTTTTTTCGATATATCTGACAAGTTTAAAGGAGAAGACGGAAGTCTAAGCAGCAGTTATGATGCCGGTGATGGACTTCATTTCAATCAACATTTCTATCAAAAATACATTCAGCTTTTAGTGGAACAGCATCCATAATTTAAGACACGCAAAACACCCCATCGCTATATTATAGCGATGGGGTGTTAACTTTAATAAGGTTTTATTCTGCTTTAAAAAGTGATGGATCCAAATGACAATAACCTTGTGGATTCTTTTCTAAATATTTTTGATGATATTCTTCCGCAGGATAAAAATTTTGTAGCGGTAGGCATTCTACTGCAATTGGTTTATCATAATGAGTGGCTAACTCTTTTAGGACACCTTCAATCAAAGAACGCTGCTCTTCTTGGGTATAATAAATTCCGGTACGATATTGGCTACCCTTGTCGTTTCCTTGCTGATTGACCGAAGTTGGGTTGATAGAACGGAAATAATACCTGATCAAGTCTTCTAAAGAAATCTGTTCATCATCATAGACCACACGAACAGTTTCAGCGTGTCCCGTATTATTATGACAAACTTCTTCATAAGATGGATTTTCGGTTATTCCATTTGCAAAGCCAACCTCTGTTTCACAAACTGCCTTTAGCTGATCCATATATTTTTGGGTTCCCCAAAAGCAGCCTCCCGCAAGATAAATAGTTTTATTCACTACCATACACTCCTTTATAGTCTTATTCAATATCTTTATTTCCTGATTTTTGACGTTCAAAGTATACTTTTGTGATTTGCTCAAAGAAACGTTCTTTCTTTTCTTCTTCCAAATCACTGTTAAAGATAAACTGAAGTTGCAGCAGTAATTTTTCGATGCTATTCTGTGTTGCTTGCCAAGAAGTAATAGAGTCACTTGCCATCAGCATTTCAGAAGTCACACCCAAAGCCTGTGCAAATTTTTCTACAATGTCAATCTTCGGAGCTCGGCTGTTTTTTTCATAATTATAAACAGAAC
>JAHHTY010000044.1 GCA_020024325.1 Negativibacillus sp. | reverse complement strand
ACATCCAACACACTCGTTGGATTTGCACAAAGTGCTCCAATCGATGCAAACAAGCACAATGAGACGATTCGTCGAAATGACAGTTCAGGTAAGCAGCAAGATAACGAAGCGGCAGACAGTCCCAAAAATGAAGACAAAAGTGCATTTGAAGGAACAATGAACGGTGAAAAACAAGAAGAAACCCACGCAGAAAAACCTGCTCAATCTTCTCTGAATTTTCTTACACCTGTTCAGAATGAAGTACCTCTTTACTATCAAGTAAATGGTTCTGAGAGAGTAGTTTATTCTTTTACAGATAGAAAAGGAGAAGTTCATTATCGTTCATATGTTAGTTTTGAAGAAAATGGTGATGTAAAAAAAGGTTTTGTAACATCTGACCAAAACGGAGAACCAAAACAACCATATTCTTTAGTGAATACCCGAGAAGAATTTTACAAACTGGCTCCTGTTGAATTTCAGGAAGAAAAGCCGGAAACTGTACCGGAAGGGTATACTGCAATCGGAGAAAATCCAACAGTTTATTCCTTTAAAAATAAAGAAGGAAAAGACGAGTATGCTGTTTACGGTTGGTTTAATGTAAACGAAAATTCTCCAAAAGGATTTATTCTTTCTAATGAAAAAGGTTTCGTAAAAGACAAAGAAAACTATACTGTTCTTACACCGGAAGAATTGCCGCCTGTTTTAGACGAAAGTTCTTTTGTGGAAGAAACAGCACCATCTGACAAGATTCCTACATACTATCAGCAGCATTCTTCTAATGTTTATAAATTTATAGACAGAAATGGTAAAACGCTGTATAGAAAATACGGATATTTTAATGAGGGTGAAAAAGGTTTCTTTGCCTGTGATGAAAATGGTGTTTTAGAAAAAGGTCAGTCAAAGCCGATTGATTTAAAAATTGAAGCTGAAACACAGGCACCGCTGGCAAGAGCAGCAGTTGTTGCAGACAGTTTTACCCCAAGTTGGACTCCATATACACATACTGCTGAAGACTTCCCAGACCCTAACTGAAGCAAGAATGGAAAAAGTGACCTGTTAGGTCATTCGCCAAGCTTAATTGTTACAGGAGATAAAATTGATTTTGAAGGTTATGCAAGTAAACCAGCCACAGACTTTTATATATCTTCTGCAGGAACAGGGGATTACAGAACCTTCCGTTTTTATCTGGATGAACAAGTAGTTGACTATCATACCTGTGAGGGTACCGGATTCTTTTTTAATATCAAACAAGAAGGGGATCTAATTTCCGGTAATGCTTTTTTAATAACAAGAACTGATTTGCAGTTATACCAATTAAATAATGTTAGTATTAAAGCAATGATGAACAATAAGTTTACTGCAGCTGCAGGTGTAAGTAAACTAGGAAATTGGGCTAAATCTCCAGATAAACAGATGTATTTGCAGTTAACCATTTCTCCTTCTTCGGTTATTTTGAGCCAATTTGACTCTACTTATACAAATCGTTTAAGAGAAATAGTTCCTGCAACTGCTCTTGATAGTAAGGGAGCAGGTAGTTCATATGGACCGATGGTATCATCTGAAAGTCATTGCTGTCAGTCCATGACAAAAGTAACTTTCAGTAAGTTTTCAGTAGAAGCTTCCAACAATACCCCTCCTACAATGGAGGCAAAAGATATTGTAATTGGTCGCGGAAGCAAATATGATCCAAATGAGCATAAAGGTGTAACAGCAGATGATACCGAAGATGGTAACATTAGCAACAGAATAAAATATGTAAATGGTAATGTAGATTCAACTCGCACCGGTACATATCAAGAAACATTTACTGTTACAGACTTGTTGGGATTAGAAACTACAGCTACCAGAACAGTAACCGTTCTGCCGGATGTTCAGTTAACCGTTCGAGATAAAAGGACTAAAAAACCAGTTGATGGTTTTACAATTACTTTTTATTCGGATGAATCCTGTACAAAAGAAGTCAAATCTTTCACAACAACAGGAGACCAAAAAGAAGCAGACGGAACAGCTCCAAACCTGCACTGGGAAACTTTAGATCAAAGTACTTACTATTACAAGATTACAAAAGCAAAAGAGGATTATTTCTATCCTAAGGGAGTTTTAACGTTTACTGTTGATACTAATGTCCCACAGAATGAATCATTTTCTGTTGTAATCGAACCATACAAAGCCCACAAAATTATGGGTGGAGTTTGGGTTGATACCAATGGAAATGGTAGTTGGGATAGTGATGAAAAACCAGTAAAAAATGTTTCGGTACAGCTTACCCAACCAGACGGAACACCTGTTCTTGATTATGGACAACCGGTATCAGTAAAAACAAATGACCAGGGTAAATATACATTGTCACCTGTTGATACAGGAAATTATCGTGTTCGTTTTGATAATTTTAGTGAAACATATTTGCCAACCGAAAAAGACAAAGCAGGCGTAGATGACTTACGTGATAGTGATGCCGATGAAAATGAGTTTGGTATGAATATCAGTAATGTTATTGTTCCAACTGAAGAAAAAGATTTGGCAGGCTATAACCTTGGACTTGTTCAGGGACATGTGCTGACAACATCAACAGATGCAAATGGTATCATCACACCTACTCCACAGAAAAAGTATAAGGTTTCTGCTCAGGCTGAGGTTGAAATGAAAGCTCAGAAGGGGTACAGAGTTAAAACAATTAAAGTTAAAAATGGACAGGGAGAAGCTACAATCACAATGCAGAATGGCTCCGGTATGCCCGATTCCATCCAAGTGGGAAATACAACATATCAGGTCCAGAATAACGGAGGAAGCTATAAACTGGTAATTCCTTCTATGGACAGTAATATTGCTGTTTCAACAACAACAGAAAAAATGTCAACCCCACCAACACCGGAACCAGCTCCAGAACCAGTTGGACCACAGCCACCGGAACCATCTCCAGAAGTAATTGGACCACAGCCGTTACCACCAGCTCCGGCACCAGATCCGGTAACGCCACCGGCACCGACCCCAACCCCAACACCAGATCCGGAAAAACCACAGCCACCGGCTCCGGCGCCAACTCCAACACCAGGTCCGGTAACACCACCGGCACCAACTCCGGGTCCAGTGACCCCACAACCACCGGCACCGGCTCCGGCACCGAACCCAAATCCGGTAAGACCACAGCCACCGGCTCCGGCACCAAACCCAGGTCCGGTAACGCCACCAACTCCAGGTCCTACCCCAGGTCCGGTAACACCACCGGCTCCGACACCAAACCCAAATCCGGTAAGACCACAGCCGCCGGCTCCAATGCCAGATCCGGTAATGCCACAACCACCGACACCGGGTCCAAACCCAGGAGGTGGACCACAGCCACCGGCACCAGCACCAAACCCAGGTCCGGTAGCACCACCAACTCCGGCTCCAGGTCCGGTAACACCACCGGCACCAACCCCGAGCCCGACAACTCCGGTAAGACCACAGCCACCGGCTCCGGCACCAACTCCAACACCGAATCCGGTAATGCCACAGCCACCGGCTCCAGGTCCAAACCCAGGAGGTGGTCCACAGCCATCGACACCGAACCCGTCAAGACCATTGCCACCAAGTCCAGATGGCTCGTCAAGACCGCTGCCACCAACTCCGGGCGGTAGTTCGTCAAGACCATTGCCACCAAATCCGGACGGCAGTTCGTCAAGACCGTTGCCACCAAATCCAAATCCAAACCCGAATCCGGTAAGACCACAACCGCCAGCTCCAAACAGAGGAAGCGGTTCGGTTAGACCACGTCCGCCAGTTCCATCTGGTAGAAGATAGTCGGAATAGTTTGTATGATAATCAATCCAAAAACAAATTTGTTTCATGGATGAAAATCACAACAAATTAAAACAGGAATCGAGCTTTTGGAATCGCAGCAGCAATGGCTTTTGCAGCTGCTTCTTTGGGAGCTTTGGTAACTTTACCAAAAATGAAAACGGTTGTCTGAAGTGGACACAATCTAATAGGTAAAAGAAAAATAATATACCGTAATATTATATTATTTGTAAATCTAAAACCTATTAAAAATTTATGTAAGTTTTACACAAAAAGCCGACGAAGAAATCTTTGTCGGCTTTTTGTATGGAAATAGGATTTTACCGTAAAGTTATATTAAAACACATAAAACAATCGGACTGTTTTTGTGCTAAGTTACAACAAAAATCTGACAAAAGAATAAGAATGTCTAAGTTGTGAAAAAAATAGCAACAAATGACACTTTTTCTTATCCAAAATGATTGTTGACAAAATAACGATAGAAAGGTAAACTATTTTCTGGGACAAACTGTACCGATTTTCAGGTATAATCAGTTTGAATATGTAAGGCATAATAAAAAGGGCAAAACAGAAAGCTTTGCTGCTTCGGGGAAGATGTTGAGAAAAGTTTTCTGTCAGCATATGTCGAATTTTTCGAGAGGTGAGATTGCAAGTGTATAAAATCGTAAACAAAAAGCTGTTAAACGATGCTGTTGTTCTTGTAGAAATAGAAGCTCCGTTTATCGCAAAAAAAGTTCTCCCGGGTCAGTTTATTATTTTCCGTATCGACGAGCAGGGTGAACGTGTTCCTCTGACAGTTGCAGACTATGACAGAGAAAAAGGAACTATCACTCTGATTGTTCAGATGGTAGGTCGTTCCACTAAAATGTTGGGTGCAATGGAAGCCGGTGACGCTCTTCTGGACGTTGTTGGTCCTCTGGGCATTCCAACCCATCTGGAAGGTCTTAAAAATGTTTGCGTAATCGGCGGAGGCGTTGGCTGTGCTATTGCTTACCCACAGGCAAAAGCACTGCATAATATGGGCGCTCATGTTGATATGATCGCAGGCTTCCGTTCCAAAGATATCGTTATCATTGAGGACGAAATGCGCGCAGTTGCAGATAACCTGTATGTTATGACCGATGACGGCACATACGGCGAACAGGGCTTTGTAACTGTTAAACTGCAGCAGCTGATTGACGAAGGCAGAGATTATGATGCTGTTATCGCAATCGGTCCGGTTCCAATGATGAAGTTTGTTTCCGAAGTTACCAGACCAAAAGCAATCAAAACTATCGTATCCCTCAACCCAATTATGATTGACGGTACCGGTATGTGTGGCGGTTGTCGTGTAAATGTAGGCGGCGAAATTAAGTTCGCTTGCGTTGACGGCCCTGACTTCGACGGACACAAAGTAAATTTTGATGAGCTTATGAAACGTAACAGCACAAATAAAGCTCAGGAACAGCACGATAGCGAACATTGCAGACTGAGAGGTGCTTATAATGCCTAATATGAGTATGACAAAACTCCCTATGCCGGAGCAAGACCCAAAAGTAAGAGCTAGAAACTTTGAAGAAGTTTCCTATGGATATACAGAAGAAATGGCAATTGAAGAAGCACAGCGTTGTCTGAACTGTAAACATATGCCATGCGTTAACGGTTGTCCTGTTAATGTACAGATTCCAAAATTCATCAAACTGATTGCAGAGGGCAATTTTGCAGATGCTTGCTCTGCAATTAAAGAAACCAGCGCCCTGCCAGCAGTTTGCGGTCGTGTGTGCCCACAGGAAACACAGTGTGAATCCAAATGTGTTCGTGGCATCAAAGGCGAACCGGTTGCAATCGGTCGTCTGGAAAGATTTGCTGCTGACTGGGATATGAAAAATGGCAAACACGAAATCGAAAAACCGGTTTCCAATGGTCACAAAGTTGCTATCATCGGTGCCGGCCCTGCAGGTCTGACCTGTGCAGGCGACCTTGCAAAGAAAGGTTACGAAGTTACCATTTTTGAAGCATTCCACAAAGCAGGCGGCGTACTGGTTTACGGAATTCCTGAATTCAGACTTCCAAAAGCAATCGTTCAGAAAGAGGTTGAAGGTCTGGAGAAGATGGGCGTTAAAGTGATGACCAACATGGTTATCGGTAAAGTTCTTTCCATCGACGAGCTGGTAAACGATATGGGCTTTGAAGCTGTATTCGTAGGCTCCGGTGCAGGTCTGCCGGTGTTCATGGGCATCGAAGGCGAAGACCTGGTTGGCGTATACTCCGCAAACGAGTTCCTGACCAGAATCAACCTGATGAAAGCTTACCTGGACGAGTACGACACTCCAATCAGAAAAGGCAAATCTGTTGCAGTAGTTGGCGGCGGTAACGTTGCAATGGACGCTGCAAGAAGTGCTATGAGATTGGGTGCTGAACACGTTTACATCATTTACAGACGTTCCGAAGCAGAGCTGCCAGCTCGTGCTGAAGAAGTACATCATGCAAAAGAAGAAGGCATCGAATTCATGCTTCTTAATAACCCTATTAAGATTCATGGTGATGAAAACGGCAGCGTAAAATCCATCGAGTGCATCAAGATGGAACTGGGTGAACCAGATGCTTCCGGTCGTCGTCGTCCAATGCCAATCGAAGGCTCTAACTATGAAATTCCGGTTGACACTGTTGTTATGTCTATCGGTACTTCTCCAAACCCACTGATTAGAACAACAACAGAGGGTCTGGAAGCAAACAAACGTGGTTGCCTTGTTGCAGACGACCATATGGCTACCACCCGTGAAGGTGTATATGCAGGCGGTGACGCTGTAACAGGCGCTGCTACTGTAATTCTTGCAATGGGTGCAGGCAAAACTGCTGCTGCTTCTATTGACGAGTACATCCAGAATAAATAGTCATTATATGGCTTAAAGAAAAGCTCCCTGATTTTGTTCAGGGAGCTTTTTGGTTTTATAATAAATTAGGTATTAAGATATTTTGCAAGTAAAATTTGCTTGTATTAGTAAATCGAAATAAGATGAGATAGAAATTTTCACAGACTAAAACTTATGAGCGTCTTTAATTCAAGAAGCGGATAATTGAAAAAAGAGTAGTGATATAAAATTGAACTCTGCCCCATTTGTTAGACAGTATAATATACTGGATAAGAAGTGGGGTTGCTTTATTACACCCAAAATAAAAGATACACACCAAAGTTTAGGTAAATGGTGCTAGAAACAATGTGCAGAGAAAGGTTTAGTTGCTGCAAACAGCAGAGAGATTTGGCATCCGCTAAAGTATGAGCAGTAAGGGAAAGTGTTTGGACAATGCTGTCATTGAAAACTTTTTCGGTCTGCTCAAAAGAGAACTGCTCTATCTGCAAGAATTTGAGTCTATGGGACACTTTAAACCAGAACTGATTGAACAATAACAAATGAATAAAGGCAAAGTGAAAGGACCTGCCGCCTGCTTTGCACAGACAACAAGCCCTTTCGGCAGCTTAGTTAATTTTTAATTCAAAATACTGTTTAACTTTTGGGGGCACTTCAAATTACATCGGTGCTTTTTATGTGTTAGAAAGGTGAATTTTGCTTATTCGATTAGACTGGTGAAACCAACAGCCTTTCCGAGAATGCGAACCTGAGAAAGTTCATCGCCTGTATAGACAAGAGGTTCGTACTGTGGGTTTGCAGGGGAAAGAACCAACTTGTCGGGGTATTTGTATACTCTTTTCAATGTGGCAGAATTTTCGATACAGACAGCGGCAATCGAGCCATTGTCAACATCAGATTGTTTACGGATATAAACAATATCGCCATCGTGAATGTGGACATCAATCATGCTGTCACCATGGCAGCGTAAGGCAAAGTCAGCTTTGATGCGCTGTGGAACATCTAAAATTTCTTCGATGTTTTCTTCAGCAAGAATAGGGGTTCCGCAGGCAATTTCCCCAATCAAAGGGATTTGATATGTTTTAGGTAACGGAATCAAATTATTGATAGAAGATACTTCTATATGGGAGGAAGGCTGCATTTGTTCTGTTTGACCCAGCAGCCATGCAGGGTCTACCTGAAGGGATTTTGCAATCGCTTCAATAACAGGAAGTTTAATCTTTTCAATTTTACCTTTTTCATAGCGCTGTATCGTTGAAACAGCCACACCGACCTCTTTGGCGATGTCCCCAAGATTCATTCCCAGTTCTTCTCGTCTGGATTGGATACGTTTTCCGGTTTGGATGTTTTTTTCCACAGGATTCCCTCCTTTTATAAATATTATACCACGCAATATTGCAGGACGCAACCAAAAAATAAAAATAATTGCGCTGTGCTATTGACTTATTCTTTGCATAGTGCTAAAATCAAGTTATAGAAATATTGTTCAAAATGAATCTAAAATGTAGAAACAAAGAGAATATAAAAGAAAAAAGTTTGTTATTAACAATTTATCTTTGTCGGCGCAGTAAAAGATTCCGATTTTTTTAAATATATTATTGCACTGTGCAATTTATAAAGTGGAGGAGAAAAAATGTTATCAGCATTATTGGTTTTTGGAATATTTTTTGCGGGAATCTTTCTTTTGGGTCTGTGCGGAATAATTGTAGAATGGGTACCGGGGCTGATTGAGTGGACACAGGTCAGCGATGATTATGAGGAAGATTTTTCACAGGAAACGATACTTTCCTGTAAAAAAGTTTGCTGATTTTATAGCGGTATACAGCACCATCAACTTTAAAAACAATGTAGAAACTTCTGCAAAACACAGAAAAAAACCGGATTTTGATAAACTTATCAAAATCCGGTTTACTTTATTTTGCCACAAATTTTTCACAGATTTTTTGTTGAGGATCAATGCGGGTTGCTTCTCCAATCCGATAGTTTCGGCTGAAAAAGCTTCCTTTCTTTTTGCAAAAATAGCAGGGAGGTCTGCGGTAATCGGTGCTGCGATTGTCCTGCCAGCAATACCGACAGTCGATGCAATGAAGCTCCTTCATTTATTATACCTCATAATACCGCTTGAGAGCTTCAAGAACAGCAGGAAGTTCATGTTGTGCAATGAGAATTGAAATATCCACCTCAGAGGTTGTAATGAACATAATTTCATTGGTTACAGCTGACACAAGAGAAAATGCCTGAGCAGCAACCCCCGGACGGGATTTCATCTCTTCACCGAAAAGCTGGATTTGACAATTACCGTTTGAAACAATCGGTCGGACCCAAGGATAACGCTCTCTGAAACGCTGGATGACAGACAGTGCAGAAACAACATCATCTGAATGAACTGTAAAGGAAATATTGGAGGTTTCTCCCACAGGAGCAGATTGAGAAATCATATCAATATTGATATTTTGACGAGAAAATTCGGTCATAATCTGTGCGGCAACTGAAAGGTCATGTGGGATATGATTAAAGCTGATGAGAGAGATGTCCTCTGTTACAGAAATTTTACTAACACCATACATAACAATAAAAATCCTTTCTCCCATTAGGGGTAAGATTCAGGATACTATTTGATGTTAATATCTTAAACTAAATCCCCCATATTGTAAAGACCTGCTTTTTGGTTTACTAAAAAAAGAGCGGCATTGATGGCACCGGTTGCAAAAATCTCTTTGCTCATCGCAGAATGACTTAGGGTAATAATCTCATCATGTCCGGCAAACATAATCTCATGTTCACCGACAATGGTTCCGCCACGAACCGCATGAATTCCAATTTCGTTTTTAGAACGTGCTGCACGGCGGCTGTGACGGTCATAGGTGTATTGAGGAGCTTCGGTAAGTTCTTCTGAAATAGCGTCAGCCAACATCAGCGCAGTGCCGCTTGGAGCGTCTACCTTGCGGTTGTGATGCTTTTCAATAATTTCAATATCAAAATCATTCCCCAAAACCTTTGCAGCTTTTTTTGCAAGCTCGCACAGCAGGGAAATACCCAAAGACATATTGGCAGAAAAGAAAATCGGAATTGTTTTTGAAGCTTCTTTTAAACTGTCTACCTGCTCGGGGGAAAGACCGGTGGTTGCAATGACAGCCGGAATTTTGTTTTTTACAGCGTATTCTAACAAAGGAAGGGTAACCGATGGATGTGAAAAATCAATGATAACATCACAGGAAACATTGCAATCGGACAGGTTAGAAAAAACAGGATAATCAGATGCAAAAGGGTGAATATCTAAACCGGCAGAAATTTGACAATCATTGCGTTCAGCAACAGATTGGGTGATAACCTGCCCCATTTTTCCGCTTGCACCGGAGAGAAGAATTGATACCATTTTAAAACGTCCTTTCTTTTATAAACAATCTTACTCATAAAAATAAAATAACAGGGTCAGGAGCCTCTCCAAACCCTGTTTTGATAGTGATTAGCAGGAAAGCAGATGGAAGCGTTTTAATTCTTCAGCTAACTGCTCTTTTGTCTGGGGCTGCATTCCAACCAATGGCAAACGGCATTCGCCACAGTTCCAGCCCATCAGATTGACAGCTTCTTTAATTGGAATGGGGTTAACATCAGAAAACAGAGCATGAATCAAAGGAAGCAGCTCTAACTGAAGCTGTCGGCTTTGAGCAACTTTTCCCTCGAAGAACAGCTGACAGATATCATGAGTTTGCTTTGGCATGATGTTTGCCAGCACAGAGATAATACCCTTAGCACCCAAAGATAACAGCGGAACAATTTGGTCATCATTACCGGAATAAAGGTCAAGGTCATCCCCGCATAGCTGAGCAATCTCTGCAACTTGGGAGATGTTGCCGCTGGCTTCTTTTAATCCAACAATGTTTGGATGTTTTGAAAGTTCACGACAGATGGAAGGGGTGAGATTGACACCGGTTCGAGAAGGAACGTTGTATAAAACGATGGGAAGATCAGTTGCATCAGCCAATACATTGAAATGACGAATCAGACCCAGAGGGGAAGTTTTGTTGTAATATGGTGTAACATGAAGCAGGGCATCTGCACCGACACGTTTTGCTTCTTTAGACATCCATACAGCATAGGAGGTATGGTTGCTGCCAGCCCCTGCAATAACAGGAACACGACCGGCTGTACGCTTTACAGCATATTCAATGCAATCCACGTGTTCTTGGTCGGTCATAGTGGCAGATTCCCCGGTGGTACCGCAGATAACAATAGCGTCGGTTCCGTTTTCAATTTGATAATCAATCAGCTGCCCAAGTTTATCATAGTTAATTGATTCATCGGGGTTCATTGGGGTAATGATTGCCACAGCAGAGCCGGTAAAAATGGTTTTTTTCATATAAGTACCCTTTCTTCTAATCAAGATAACCTTTACTTGCTAAGGTTTCCGCCATCAGGATTGCACCGCCGGCAGCACCACGAATGGTGTTGTGGGACAGACATACAAATTTGTAGTCATACTGAGAATCCTCACGCAAGCGACCAACGCTGACCCCCATACCATTGTAAAGGTTGCGGTCCAGCTTTGTTTGTGGGCGGTTTTCTTCCTCAAAGTAGGTTAAAAACTGCTGTGGAGCAGATGGAAGACAATGTTCTTGCGGATAACCTGCAAAATTTGCCCAAGCAGTTTTGATTTCCTCCATAGTTGGTTTTTTCTCAAAGGATACAAATACAGCAGCAAGATGACCATCTAATACAGGTACGCGGATGCACTGGGTCGTGATGGAGGGAGAGGATGCCAACTCAATAGCATTTGGAGTAACGGTTCCCCAAATTTTTAATGGTTCTTTTTCGCTTTTTTCTTCTTCACCGCCAATGTATGGGATGACATTATCTACCATTTCCGGCCATGTTTCAAAGTTTTTTCCGGCACCGGAAATTGCCTGATAAGTACAAGCCAACACTTTGGTAATGCCAAAGTGACGCAGAGGGTGCAGCGCTGGAACATAGCTTTGGAGAGAACAGTTGGATTTTACAGCAATAAAGCCTCTCTTTGTGCCCAAACGTTTTTTCTGTGCTTCGATAATTTGAGCATGGTCATCGTTGATTTCCGGAATCATCATTGGAACATCCGGTGTAAAGCGATTTGCCGAGTTGTTGGACATGACAGGACATTCATATTTTGCATAAGTTTCCTCTAATGCACGGATTTCATCCTTGTTCATATCAACAGCACAGAAAACAAAGTCAACACTGTCTGCAATTTCGCGAGCATCTGCAACGGCATCTTTGACAACCATTGTTTCAATCCGCTTTGGAATGGGAGTATCCATTATCCAGCGTTTTCCCACGGCTTCACGGTAAGTTTTACCGGCAGAGTGTGCAGAAGCTGCAAGGGCTGTTATGGTAAACCAGGGATGATTTTCCAAAAGAGAGATAAAACGTTGACCGACCATGCCGGTCGCACCGATAATGGCTACATGATACTGTTTCATTTGTGATACATCCTTTCAGAAATATGAGGATAAAACACTGTATGCATTTTGAACTGATAAAATGCAGAATATGAAAAAAGCCGGTTATCAAAACCGGCAAAAAATTGATAGGGGCAATTTACCCTTTCCTGCCCCTGTATCAAAAAGTAAAAAATGCAGCAGAAAAAGAAAAATCGGATAGCGCTTCACCACTTTTGCATTAATAAAGATGGTGACAGTTGTGCCCTTATTTAGGACACACCCAGGGCAGTACTTGCCGAAATACTCCCTTCGGCACCGTTCCCTTTGGCAAAGAATTCAATCAGCTTTGGCAGCCTAATTCTGTGCTACTAATGAAAGGTGCGCCTCTATCGTTTCATATGAGATTGTAAGTGTTTGCCTATATATTATCATCATGATCGGTTGCTGTCAAGGCAAAATTATACTTTTCTTTATTAAAATGATAAAAAAATAACATAGACTTTTGTAAAATCCCGACTTTATCAAAAAAGAGAATGGATTTTTCAGAAAAATATTGTCGTCACATTAAAAAAGTTGGCGTGTGTTGACAGAAAAGCGAAGAAAACGTACAATATAATCTGATAAGATTTATCAAAATTAAAACAGGGAATGAGAACCGACTCATCTCTCTGCTAATCATTCTACACCTGTTCAGTGAAGGAGTAATAAAATGAAAAAATCCGATTTTTGGTTTGATCTGCCACAGGAGCAGATTGCGCAAACTCCGGTAGAACCCAGAGACCATTCCAGATTGCTGGTGATGGACCGCAAAAGCGGAGAGTGCAGTCACCGCCATTTTTATGATATTTTAGATTATTTAAATGAGGGCGATCTTTTAGTTGTAAATGACTCGCGCGTTATCCCGGCAAGACTTTACGGAAAAAAAGAAGATACCGGAGCTAATATCGAAGTTCTTCTCTTGGAAGAAAAAGAGAAAGATGTTTGGGAAACTCTGGTAAAACCCGGTAAAAAAGCAAAACCGGGTGTAAAGATTGTATTTGGAGAAGGTTTACTCTTTGGTGAAGTATTGGAAACTTTGGAAGGAGGAAACCGTTTAATTCGTTTTTCATATGAAGGCGACAGCATCTTTCCGGTGCTGGAGCAGATTGGAAATATGCCGCTGCCACCGTATATCACTGAAAAATTGGAAGATAATGAGCGTTATCAAACCGTTTATTCTCACGAGCTTGGTTCAGCAGCAGCTCCGACAGCAGGGCTGCACTTTACAAATGAGCTTTTGGATAAAATCCGTGCAAAAGGGGTGAATGTTGCAGCCGTTACCCTTCATGTCGGTCTGGGAACTTTCCGTCCGGTAAAGGAGGACGAAATTACCGACCACAAGATGCATTCAGAGCATTATTATCTTCCAAAAGAAACGGCAGATTTAATTAACCAAACAAAGGCAGCGGGAAAAAGAGTGATTGCAGTAGGAACAACCAGCTGCCGTACCTTGGAAACCTTGGGCACAAAACAGGGACTCCCGCTGCATACAGAGGAAGGTTATACCGACATTTTTATCTATCCGGGCTACAAGTTTAAGGTTTTGGACGGCTTAATTACCAATTTCCACCTGCCGGAAAGTACACTTATTATGTTGGTTAGTGCCTTTGCGGGTTATGAACATACAATGTCAGCTTATGACCTTGCTGTAAAGGAAAAATATAGATTCTTCTCTTTTGGAGATGCAATGTTTATTTCGGATCTTCGGTGATATTTATTTAAAAGTAAAATAGGTGGGAACAGATTGTTTTTTCTCAACAGAGGATGGTTCCGGTGCAATCAGCCCTCCTTTATAAAGCAATGTTTTTTTATAAATATAAATGGGGGAATTGATGATGAAAATTACAATGATGTTTGGAAGCCCACATAAACAGGGAACCACCAATGTTTTGTCGGAAAATTTTATTAAAGGTGCTCAAGAAGCAGGTCATGAGGTGACTCGTCTGAATCTGGCACAGATGAAGATCAGTCCGTGTATGGCGTGTGATTACTGCTCCAGAACAAAGCAGGGCTGTATCCAAAAGGATGATATGTCAAAGGTTGAGAAAGCAGTAGAAGAAGCGGATATGATTGTACTTGCAACTCCGTTGTACTACTATGGGATGAGTGCGCAGCTGAAAACAGCTATCGACCGTTTTTATTCCTTTTCGGGTCCACTCAAAGATAAACAGGTTGCTTTGCTGGCAGCTTGTGCAGACGGTGAAGGGGCAATGGATGCACTGCTTGCACATTACGATGTACTGACAAACTATCTGCACTGGAAAAATGTCGGAAAAGTGCTGGCATATGGATGCTGGACAAAGGATGATTTAAGCAAAGCAGATTATCCCCAGCAGGCATATGAGCTGGGAAAACAAATTCAATAATTGGGGGAACATATGTATACATTATTAAAACAGGAAGGAAGCGCTCGCAGGGGAACCTTTGAAACGGTTCACGGAACAATACAGACACCGGCATTTATGAATGTCGGTACTTCTGCAGCCATTAAGGGCGGAATTTCCTCCTATGATTTAAAAGATTTAAAATGTCAGGTAGAGCTGTGTAATACCTATCATCTTCATCTTCGACCGGGGGATGATAAAATCAAGAAATTAGGCGGACTTCATAAATTTATGGGATGGGACGGTCCAATCCTCACCGACAGCGGTGGCTTTCAGGTGTTCTCGTTAGCACAGCTGAGGACCATCAGCGAATTGGGTGTAAAATTTCAATCGCATATTGATGGCAGACGCATTTTTATGGGACCTGAAGAAAGTATGCAGATTCAGTCTAATCTTGCATCTACCATCGCAATGGCGTTTGATGAATGTATTGAAAATCCGGCAACAAGGGAATATACAAAACGTTCTATCGACAGAACAGTTCGTTGGTTGAAAAGATGCCGCACCGAGATGACCCGTTTAAATTCTTTGCCGGATACAATCAATCCGCATCAAATGCTGTTTGGTATCAATCAGGGTTCTACTTTTCCGGATTTACGTATTGAACATATGAAACAAATTGCCGAGATTGATTGCGACGGATATGCAATCGGAGGCTTGGCAGTAGGTGAACCGGCAGAAGTGATGTATGAAGTCATCGAAGCGGTGGAACCATATATGCCAAAGGACAAACCACGTTATCTGATGGGGGTTGGTACACCGGCTAATATTATTGAGGCAGTTTATCGCGGAATTGATTTGTTTGACTGTGTGATGCCAAGCAGAAACGCCAGACATGGGCATCTCTTTACATGGAGCGGGATTATCAATATCAACAATGCAAAATATGAACTGGATGATTCCCCGATTGATTTACAGTGTGATTGCCCGGTTTGTCAAAAACACAGCCGTGCTTATATCCGTCATCTGCTTAAAGCAAATGAGATGCTCGGAATGAGATTGGCGGTTATGCACAATCTGTATTTTTATAATACACTGATGGAAAAAATTCGTGCTGCTTTGGAAGAGGGAAGATACGAACAATTTAGAGCAGAAACTCTCCCGCTTGTATCAAAGAGAATTTAATTTTTTATAAAGCTTTTCGTGTTTTCTTCGGATTTTATAAAAAATACTTGCAAACACTATTGTAAAAAGGTATAATGCTATTTGTATACAAAATTGTAATGCCCGTCATTGGGAAATCAATTTTGTTCATTTTAACGGAGGTGCAAAAAACCCATGACAAATCTTTATTTGACAGCAGCCGCAGAGCCTGTATCTATGCTGGCAACCTTTATCCCACTGATTCTGATGTTCGTTGTTTTCTATTTTCTGCTGATTCGTCCTCAGAAAAAGAGAGACAGAGAAGTTCAGAAAATGCGTGAAAACATTGAAGTGGCAGATGAAATTGTTACCATCGGCGGCATCATTGGCAGAATTGTTAGCATCAAAGATGATACCATTGTAGTTGAAACTGCAGGTGACAGAAGCAAAATCCGTCTGGCTCGTTGGGCAATTCAGCAGAATATTACAGCAAATGAAAGAGCTGCTCAGGAACAGGCTGAGAAAAAATCCAAGTAATCTATTAAAAAACGAATAAATATTGGATACCCCACATAGGCTGTTATCACAAACGGCGATATGTGGGGTGATTTTTTTATGGTTCAAAACAACATAAAGGAACGGGCACGACAAAGAGAAGAAAACAGAATGCAAGCCAAAAAGCCGGATACTAAACATCAGATGAAAGGTGTTTTGTGTGGTTGCGTTGTGGCATCAGCTTTCGGGGTGTTTTTGCTGTGTCTGCTTTCCTTTATTATGTCCACAGGTAGAATTCCAATTTGGTCAGTAAAAGCAATTGGTATAATAGTTGGATGTATAATGGCATCGGTCGCAGCTTTTTTCTGTGCGAGATACTCCAAAAAGAACGGCTTTTTTCTGGGTATGCTGTGTGCAGCGATTATTTTTCTAATTGCTTTTTTGTCCTCGCTGGCTGTGGGAGAATTTCCCGGATTTTGGGCGGCAATCAAGCTGTTTTCCATGTTAATTTGCGGCTGTGTTTTTGGCAGCATTGGGGTAAATGTAAAGAAATCGGCAAAATAAATACAGAAAAATTTTATAACACAAAAACACCGAAGATAGGTTACAAACTATCTTCGGTGTTTTCATACTTTCAAACGATTGTTTAAGATTCGCCGTTTTCTTTTGTATCTGCTGTATCAGAGTTTTCTGTATTTTCCGATTCGGTGCTGTTTTCAGCATTTTCCTCTACAGATGCGCCCGGCTCGGTAGCGGGAGGCTGAATTGTTGCAGGAGTTGCTTTTGTAATTTCCAAAGCTTTTTTCAACTGAGGGTCGGTATTTTCATCAAGCATATCAAAGATTTTTTGCTGATCTTCAGATAATGCAACTTCATAGTCGGGTTTAATTCCCACACCATCATAATTCGGGCTCTTTGGAGGGTTATATTGTGCAACGGTAACACGGATAGCAGAACCATCTTTTAAAGAGTGTGTTACCTGCATAACACCTTTACCATAGGTAGTGGCACCAACCGATTTTGCAACACCGTAATCACGAAGTGCCTGTGTAAACAGTTCGGCAGCACTTGCTGTTACTTCATTGGTCAGGACAACCATTGGTTTGTTGATGCAGTTTGCATCAGAGGTTCCGAGAACTTCTGTGGATCCGTCACGATATGAAGCTGTGGCAATGGTTCCTTCCGGCAACAGCATATCCAACATTTTAATCGCCGGGCTGATAAGACCGCCGGTGTTGTTTCTCAGGTCAAAGATGAGTGATTCGGCATTTTTGTTTCCGATAAGGTCTTCAACAGCTTTTTTAAATTGGTCGTAAGTATTCTCGTTAAAATCAACAATTTTAATGTATCCGGCAGTGCCGATCATTCTGGGGTAAACAGTTGGAGTAACAACAACACGTCGTGTAATCTCAGAAATTTCGCGGTCTTTATTATCACGACGAACAGTTAAGCTTACTTTTGTTCCTGCTTTACCGCCGATTTCTCCAATAGCTTTGTCATAAGTTTCAGCAGTAACATCAACATCATTAACTTTGACAATTACATCACCGGATGTGATTCCGGCTTCGGCAGCAGGGGAATCAGAATAAACTTCGGTGACTTGGATAAATCCACTTTCGTTTTTGGTAGCACGGATACCGATGCCAACAATTTTTCCGGCATCTTGCTGCTGTTTTGCAGCATAATCCGTAGCAGAGTAGTAGTTTGCATAACGGTCGGAAAGACCGGCAATATATCCTAAAGAAAGGTAATCATTCAAATTTGTTTCATCAATGGTTCCGTAATAATTTTTCCGCACATAATTGTCAATTTCCGCAAGTTTATCATACATTGCTTCACGCTGCGAAATATTGGTGACAGTGGTCGAAAACATTTGACGGGAAAAAATCATGGTAATGGAGAAGGTGACAGCTGTAATTACAAACATTAAAGCGAGTGCTGTACCTAAAGGAATTTTCTTATTCATAACACGACTCCTAATTCTAAAAAATCAATGTAATATATGAATACATTATAACCTACTTATTTTACCATAGAATTTAATTTTTTGAAACACTTTATGAAAGATTTTCTTAAAAGAGAAAAATCTATCTTTAAAAATAAGGAACAAAGTGTAAATTTGCACAATTTTAAATGATGTTGTGAAAGGACGATTGATTGAAACAAATAAAAATGATATAATGAAAAAGAAAACTTCTCTGATGATGGGATATCAG
>JAHHTY010000043.1 GCA_020024325.1 Negativibacillus sp. | reverse complement strand
CCTTTCTATATGATAGCTTCGTTTATAGCTTGCCCCGACAACTGCGGTTTATTCCCAAAAATGAACACAAATATCTTATTACAAAAGTCTTATGGATAATCTTTTTTTAAAATTCTAGACAATTATGAATCTTATACCAAAGAGCCAAATTATTTGCATGATAATAATCTACAAAACAAGAAAACAATCGTTGACAAATCACAGTTTGTTATTTATAATAAAATTATCACATAACTTTATTACAAATTTAGCGATATTCAACATAATATAAGTTGTGTGATGAATATGCGACATAGGAAAGGATGTTTGTTGATGATTAACACAAACAGCGAGGACAGAAATGAAGACAGAAGAATCCGAAAGACCAAAAAATTATTGTGCGATGCCCTGATAAGGTTACTCGGCAAAAAAAGTATAGCTGAAATTACCGTGACCGAGTTGACAGAGGAAGCTGATGTGCATCGTGGAACCTTTTACCATCATTATAAAGATGCTTTTGAACTGAAAAAGCAGGTGGAGGTAGAGGTGGGGCAGCAACTGAGCCAACTGTTTAATGATGCAAACAATATTGCTCCTCGGGCATTGCTGCTGCGTGTACTGCGTTATCTGGACGAACATCGAGAGATATCCAAGATGCTTGCAAGCGAGTGCGGTTGCCCCAAACTTTTGCAGCAGCTTTGTGAACAGTTGACCGCACGATGTATGGAATCCAATCTGTTTGGGGAACAGCTGCGGTATGGAAGCCGCTTTTGTGCAGCAGGCATACATGGAATGATTGTTACATGGGTAGAAGACGGTATGAGAATGACTCCAAACGATATGGCAAGCGTGATGGAATCAATAATGGGAATTTCTAAAATATAAGATGAGAACCAAGATAACCGATGACAAAAAACTTCCCGATGACCATTTTTGATGTAAGGTGTTGGGAGACAAATGAATTTATTTTAGCAATATAATGTATAAATTATTTAAATAATGATATATTATCAGACAAATATCCTATAAAATGTTTCATATAATACAAATTGAGTGATAGAAAAAGAGATACAGAGTAGGGCACGGATTGCAAATCGTTTTAAAAAAGAAAAAACCGATTTGTAATTTTTTTGCAATATTTTAAGGGGGATATAGCCTTAAAAGACTGAATATAACAGTTCATTTTCATAAAAATGTAAACTTTAAAGAGAAGTGCAACAAAAAATAAACAAAGTGTTGACTAACTGGTATTGCGGCTTTAACCAATTTGAGATACAATAAGCCTAGACACAAAACAGAGGACTGAGCGTGGAGGCTTTGTCTTTCTATTGTTTTGAGGTCGGAATATTCGGGCTTGTAATGTATATTTTTGCAAGCACCAAAACTTATTTTTAGGAGGAAAAAAGACTATGAAAAAAGTTCTTTCCGTAGCTATGGCATCTGCTATGGTACTGGGCATGGGCGCTAATGCTTTCGCTATCCAGTACAGCACAGGTTCTAACGACAAGGCAGCTTGGCCAAAAGGTGGTTTACAGTTTGATGGTTCTCTGTTTGTAACAGACAAAAACGGCGACATCATCACACAGGCAACAACAGAAATCAACAACAACGAAGCTGTTGACTTCCAGCCGGGCGACGTTATCTGGATGCCTCTGTACGCTGAAGATCAGCTGGTATGGACTGCTACTGTTACTCCAGGTAAAGAAGAACAGATGGCTGTTGATAGCATCAAGATCGTTGCTGATGATTATTTCACAGATGCTTCTGGTGTTGTAATTAAAGCTAAGTTAACAGATAGTACAAAAGATGGTACAGAGGGTTGGGATACAGATATTGAGGCAGCTTGGAATGACTCTGACTGTGTTGCATATTCCCCAGCTGGTGTAGAATTTGGTTGGGGTTCTTTACCAAACTACAAATCTAAAGAAAATGAGGGTAAAGTATTCACTTTTGTAAAAAAAGGTGTTCAAGCTAAGTTTACAGCTCCAAGAGAAGTAGAAGTTAATGGTACAAACAGAACAATTTCTACTATCAGAGTTACTGTTAACGGCAGAACATTCTCTGGCAAACCAGAAACTGTTGAAGTAAAAGTTAACGATTATCTGAAAACTGTAACAGCAAAAGAGAAAAATACAGAATACTTCAAATCTGTATCTTTTGAAGGCGTAGCAAACGTAGAAAAAGTTAACGGTACAGATACTACAGTTAAAAAACCACACGTTAATAACACCGATGGTGTTGTAACCGCTTACGGTCACTACACCGGAAAAATCGATAAGAACTGGTCCATCAACCTGATCGAAAAATCCACCGGCGTTGCTGATCTGATCGAAAAAGCTGAGCTGTACAAAGCTACTGCTACAGATTACGCTTCTTACAGCAAATACACCGATGAAATCATGCCAAAAGCTGTATACCTCAAGATCACTCTGAAGAAAGAGTGGAAGACCGTTTCCAACGAAACCCTCAAATACTACGTTTACATTGCTAACAACAAGAACAACGGCGACAAAACAAACGAAGTTTGGGTTTCCGGTAAATACGCTCCAACTTACAGAACTGTAGACTTCACCTGGACCAACAACGCTAACGAAGCTGGTCTGTGGAAAGCAGAAGAAAACGGCGTAGCAGTATTTGACTTTGCTGACAAAGCATTCTTCACCGTTAAAATGTACAAAGGCGAAACAATGTACCTCGACCTGTCCACTGCTTACGACAAAGTAGTTGCTGGCGAAATGGACGTTGAAGCTGATTCCTTCTACAAATTCGACAACACAAACGCTTCCTTTGCTCGCACCGGCGAACTCGTAATCGTTTCTGACGATGACACTCTGGTTCCTTACGAAATCGACGAAGACGGCAACTTTGTTGCAGTTGACGCTGAATACGTAAAAGATTACGCAATCGCTCACACAAACTCTAAAGTAAACGGTTTCGTATTCAAAACCAACCAGCTGGGTAACTACGTTCTCGCTACCGAAGAACTCGGCGAAGAAGAAGCTGAAGTAGAAGAAACTGAAGAAGAAGCTCCAGCTCCAGTTGTTGACGAAAAACCAGCTGAAACAGCTAAACCAAACCCAAACACCGGCGCTGAAGACTTCGTAGGTCTGGCAGTTTCCCTGGCAGTAGTTTCCGTAGCAGCTGCTGGTGCTCTGGCTCTCAAAAAATAAGTTTTAAATAAACTTATTCCTAGAGAATATAAGCTATAAAGCGATTAACCCCCATCGGGCTTGCCCGATGGGGGTTTTTTTATCCTTATAAAAATCTTCTATGATAGATAACCCGCAATAAAATTTTAAAATATAAGATTCTACTTGTCCCTCTTAATAAAGAAGGGTATAATAAAGGTATAAAAAGAAAGGACGGTGAATTTTATGGCAAGAAAGCTTCACCATAAAAAGTCATTTCGTGCAAACCGAGGATTTGCTCACCTTGATTTAAATGCTCGTGTAATGCGTGTGCTAAAACACCAAAAACAAGAGCCCATCGGAATCCGTGTGCTGGAAATTCAGGCACAGGTAAAGCGTGAGGAACGCAGCGCCTTTTATGACCTGCTGGAAACAATGCAAAAAAACGGTGAACTGTGGAAAAGAAGAAACTCGGTGGTGCTCAGCCAAAGCCAAGGGCTTGTCAGAGCACAGATTGTCACCCTAAACGAAAAGTTCGGCTTTGCCCGTCCGGAGCTTCAGGAAGGCAAAGAGCAGGCAGAGGATATCTTTTTGCCGGGAAGATTTATGCAGGGTGCAATGCCGGGAGATGTTGTCCTTATCAAATTAAAACAACACCAAAAACGTGCCGAGGGGGAAAACCCGGAAGGAGCCGTTGTGCAGATTGTGCAGGAAAATAATACTCCGTTTACAGGTGTTGTCTGCCGCCAGAGCGATGGCTATTACCTCCGTCCGGACCGTATGCCCCGATATTTAATGGACATTCAAAGAGGAGAGCTGCATGGGGCAAAAGACGGCGACAAGGTGTTGGTGGAAATTGCCCACCGTGGCGACAGCCATTTTGCACATCAGGTAGCCGTAGTGAATAATTTTGGAGATGCTCACCTTGCAAAGGTGTGCTGTCAGGCGGTACTTGCAAATTATAATGCCCGCACCGAGTTTGACACGGAAACCCAAAAAGAAGCGCAGGACATTGCACAAAAGGGAATACCGATTTCCGAGCTTTCCGAACGCATGGATTTGACCGATATGGATATTTTCACCATCGACTCTGCCGACAGCAAAGATTTGGACGATGCTGTTTCTTTGGAGCGTGATGACGAACATTGGTTCCTCGGTGTACACATTGCCGATGTCAGCCACTATGTCCGTCAAGGCAGTGCATTGGATTTGGAGGCTTACCGCCGTGGCACCAGCATCTATTATGCAGACCAGGTTATCCCAATGCTGCCAAAAGAACTGTCAAACGGAATCTGCTCGTTAAATCCGGATGAGGTAAGGCTTACCTTTTCTGCACTCATCACCCTGAAACCAAGCGGAGAAATTGAAGGCTTCCGCTTTGTGAAAAGTTATATCCGCTCTCGTGTAAAGGGCGTTTATAAAGAAATCAACTCTATTTTGGATAACACAGCCTCTCAGGAAATTTTAGATAAATATCATCAGCTCATTCCGCAAATTCATTTGATGCAGGAGCTTGCACAGATTTTGCGTAAAAGAAGATTTGACCGCGGAGCTATGAACATCAATTCCAACGAATCAAAATTTGTGATTGAGGATGGAAAAATCAAAGATATTTTGCCTCGTCCAACCGGAGAAAGTGAAAGAATCATCGAAGAATTTATGCTCACAGCTAACGAGGCAGCAGCAACGCTGGCAATGGAACAGGAAATGCCGTTTATTTACCGTGTACATGAAAACCCACCGGAAATGAAGGTAAACCTTCTGCACAATCTGCTCAACCGCTTGGGAATTGGGGCTGATAAGCTGATGGAAAACCCGAAACCAAAAGATTTTTCACAAATTTTGGAAGGCGTTCGCGGAACCGAACTGGAAGCGGCAATCAACGGACAGCTGTTGAGAACCATGTCAAAGGCAGTATATTCCGAACGAAATATCGGGCACTTTGGCTTGGTGCTGGATAATTACACTCATTTTACCTCCCCGATTCGCCGTTACCCCGACCTTGCCATTCACCGCATTTTAACAAGCTATGTGGCACAGATGCCAAAAGAAAAGCTGAAAAAGCGTTATGGCAGCTTTGTACCGGCAGCAAGCAAGAACTCCAGCCAGATGGAAGTGAATGCCATGAGCATCGAGAGGGACTGTGATGACTGCTATAAGGCAGAATATATGTCCGGGCATATTGGTGAATGCTTCGACGGAAGAATTACCGGTGTGGCTTCCTACGGCTTTTATGTGGAACTTCAAAACAGTGTTGAAGGCATGGTATCGGTGCATGACCTTCCGACAGGTGAATATCAGTTGGATGAGGGAATCGAGCTGAAAGAAACCTTTAGCGGAACCGTTTATCGCATTGGTCAAGCTATGAGAGTTCGGGTAGTTTCGGTAGATGTTTCAGCAGGACAGGTTAACTTTGTATTGGAATAATTTTTTGCGATAAAAAATAACACAGGCGATTCTTTTGAATCGCCTGTGTTATTACTATAACTGTTTTGACATAGAGATGTGCGGGCAAAATTCGTCCAAATATTCTTCACCCGATTCGGTATATCCGTTTTTGCGGTAGAATCCCTTCGCACGCACCTGTGCGCTCAAATGAGCAAGGGCAGGACCTTTTTCAATCTCACGGATTTTGTCCTCGCAAGCGTCAAGAATCATCTTGCCAACTCGTTTGCCACGATATTCCTCAAGCACACAAATTCGTCCCAGCTGCCAAACACCATCGCTGTCTTTATAGATGCGTGCAGCTCCAATCGGTTCTTCGTTATTGTATACTGTCAGGTGAAAACTTACCTTATCCAAATCGTCAAACTCTACCTGAAAGCCCTGCTCAATGACAAATACACTTGCCCTTACAAAAAAAGCATCATCGCTTCCTTTTTTCCCTTTTGTCCAAACAAATTCATATTGTGGTCGTCTTGCCAAAGCAATTCCCCCTTATCAATGGAATAGCTTTATTATAGCTGATTACACGCCACAAATCAATTTAATCAGTAAAAGAAAAATACATCCGGGAATCCCAAAAGCAGCGCTGACCGCCAGCGTGGGGGCAGTGAGGAAGATGCCCATTGCAGGAAAGAAATATTGCAGTATCACAAGACATCCAATTCCGCTGAATGCAGAGAACAAACAGCCCTTAAAAAGATATCGGTGATTAAACAAAAACAGTGCCTGAACCCCAATGCAGGCAACAAGGGCAAAAAACAAAATACTTTGGTCCATTTATCTTCCTCCTTTTGGTACTATGTTTATGGGGCAGAGCAATGGATTATGAATCATCATAAAGCAAAAAGAGAGGAATGACAGATGATGCAGGTACAATGGCTGAAAGAGTATCCAAAAGATTTTGAGGAGCAATTACAGTTTGTTGTAATCGTTTCTAAAATGCAGGGAAAATGGATCTACTGCCAGCATAAACAACGCAGCACATGGGAAGTTCCGGGAGGACATATTGAAGCAGGAGAAACTACGGAACAGGCAGCAGCACGGGAGCAGTATGAGGAAACAGGGGCAGCAGAATATACTTTGTTTCCGTTGGGTGCCTATCAAGTCAGCCAAAACGGAAACGAAAGTTTTGGAGCATTGTTTTTTGCACAGGTTGAAAGAATGGAAACACTGCCGAAAGAATTTGAAATGAAGGAGGTTAAATTATTTTGTACACCTCCTTCCCAACAAACCTACCCACAGATTCAACCAAAGCTAGTGGATTGGGTGGAAAGTGCAGGATTTTAAAAAGGATAGAAAAAAAGAGGAAGGACAGTTGTTTCTGTCCTTCCTCTTTTCCGTTGTTCTTAATATTGTCTTTTTCCGTAAAATATCAATCTTATAAAGATTTTTTGTAACGTTCATAAGCTTCCCGCAGCTCGGCAGCGGTTTCTTCAGGGCATCTTGGATTGCAGTGAGCCCATGCACCGGTTTCGCTGGAAGCGTTAAATTTTTGCTGATTTGCAGAACGCAGCGGTGGGAAAAATTCTACATGGAAATGGAAATCTTCTTCCACATTTCCACTGTTCACAGGTGCGTTGTGCATACACATCATGTATGGAAACTCTTTTTCAAACAAAGTATCAAACATCCCGACAATCTGTTTTAAGGTGATGCCGAAGTCTGTTTTTTCCTGCTCGCTCATATCGGTGATGTGAGAGATATGACGTTTTGGGAAAACATAAATGCCATATGGATATTCAGTAAAGAAAGGCAGAAATACAGTAAAAGAGTCGTTTTCAAAAACAACACGTTTGCCAAATTCTTTTTCGGCAGCCAGCATATCGCAAAACAGACAGCTGTTTTTTTCTGCACGGTATTCTTTTGCGGAGGAAAGTTCCAGCTGTAATTTTTTCGGGATTACCGAATAACCGTAAATCTGACCGTGTGGATGAGGCATGGAAGTTCCCACCATGCTTCCGCGATTTTCAAAGATAAAAACATACTTGATATTTTCATCTTTGCGGATTTCATCATAACGTTCTGCCCACAAATCAACCAGCTTTTTCATATGCTCGTCGCTCAGCTCGGCAAGAGTGGTGGTGTGCCCCGGAGAATACAGGATAACTTCACATTTACCGTAAGATGGACGGACCTTAAAAAAGTCGGTAGCAACATCGTCCGGCTGAGGAGGATTCTGCGAAAGAGCAGGAAAGTCGTTATCATATTTTAAAACCTCATAATCATCCGGTACTTTGCCGGAACCGGGGCAGAAAGGACACCAGTCCTTTGGCATCTGCGGGCGATTCTGACGATTCGAGTTAATCATAACCCAGTCTTGAATGAGAGGGTGCCATCTTAGTTCAGCCATAAAGAGTCCTCCTTATATACAAATACTTTTACATTGCTTAATTTATATGTGCAGCAATCCTATTTGAAACCTGTTTCATATATTAACAGAAATATGATTTATTTTTCCGCTGTAAGCTCATATCCGCCGCAAGGACGAATTGCAAGCAGGTGACAGGTGCCTTTCCCGGTAATCTGTTCCATCTGTACAGCAAATTCATCAGCCATATCTTCCAGAACAAAAACCTGAATGGTTCCGCCAAAGCCACCGCCGTGAATACGGCAGATTCCACGATTTTGCAGCAGATGCTCGGCAGCCATCAGCGCAACGCTGGCAGGCTGAGAAAGCGGGGAAAAGCTGGGGTAGATGTTTTGCAGATACATATAAGAAGAACGTCCGGATTCCCGGCAGAGGTTCAGAAAAGCAGGAATATCCTGTTGCTTGAGTGCATGGGATACCTGCTGGGCACGCATATTTTCAGAGAAGAAATGATGAGCTCTTAATACTGCACGGTCACAGGTCTGTTCTCTTAAAACAGGAAGATTGCGGTAAAATTCTTCGGCCGGTACCTGGCGCAGATACTCTTTGCCAAAGTAAGCTGCAACCGATTTCATCTCAGCAGGAACAGCGGCATATTCTTCTGTTAAATCAGAGTGATCGCCCTTTACGTCCACGATATACATTCTGTATCCATAGGCTGTAAGGTCAAAATCTGTTTTTTCTACGATGGGTTGTTCTGGATTATAGAAATCAATGGAAACAAATCCACCGACAGAGCAAGCCATCTGATCCATCAGACCGCATGGTTTTCCAAAATATTTATTTTCTGCAAGCTGTCCGATTTGTGCAATCAGAACAGGGTCAAGAGAGCCTTCGTTATACAGATAAGAGAAAACAGTACCGATCAATACTTCAAAAGCCGCAGAGGACGACAGACCGGAACCTCGAAGCACTTCGGAGGAAACACACAGATCCACACCACCGATTTGATAGCCCTTTTCTTTTAATACAGCGGCTACACCACGGATTAAAGCAGGGGTGGTGTTGATTTCTTCCGAGTGAATGGTTAAATCATCTAAACAGATTTCCTGAAAATCAAAACCTTCCGATTGGATGCGAACACAGTTACAGTCATTTTTTGCAGCGGCAGCAATCATATCCAGATTGATGCTTGCAGCCACAACACAGCCACGCTGGTGGTCGGTATGGTTTCCGCTGATTTCGGTTCGTCCTGGTGCGCTGAACAAACGGGGAGGATTGCTGTCCGGAAAGATTTGCGAAAAGCTTTCCAACAGACGGCAGTAACGCTCTCTTTGATGAGAAAGTTGCTGTTTGTGATACAGGTAGGTGAGAGCATTATCATATGCTCCCTGAGAAAAATTATGTATGATAGAAGAAGTGTTTTGCAAGATAAGACCTCCCCAAAAAAATTACAATATCGAATCGCCAAAAATCTACTATCTATTAGAATATCCTATCTCCTGTTTGAAATCAATATGAAGAAGTGGGAAAATAAAGAGAACTTTTTTGATATTTTTTTATCATACCGCTTTTTTGAACAATAAGCAATAGATAAAACATACAGAATAAACAAAGGTCGTTCAGATATTCTGAACGACCTTTAAGACAGTTTAATTGATAGAGGAGGAAAATTTAAGTTTTGCCTGCTGGATTTTTTCAGCGGGTGCATCTTGAGTTGGATACCAGCCACGTTTCTGCATTTCACTGAACACATCATGTTGAATCTGATGTTCCTCTGAAAGCAGATTCATAAATTCGTTCATCAAAGAGGGAGAAGCACATTCGTTTGCATAGTTGTTGTAGTTGTCAGTCATAAATTTTTCGGATGAAAGCGCATCAGTGAGCATCTCACGGTCGGTTAATGTGTGTTTGGACATCATCAATTCCTCCAATCCTTATGCCAGCATATTTAGTAACTTATTGATGTGAATTTCATGCTTGGAAGCAATCTGTTCACACGCAGTTTTTAACTGCTGATCCTGTGTCATCTCAGAATACATTTTAAATTTCTGTACAAGAATCTGTTCCTGTCCCAGCTGTTCTTCAATGGCAGTTAACTCTTTTGTAGTAAGGTTCATACTGTTTCACCTCATAAAAATGATTTGTGTTTTTGCGTATGTTTACAGTATGCCCCTTTTTTTAAATTTTAAAAGGAAGAGAAATTTTTCTTTTCAATAATTTTGTCTTTGTTTAGATTGATACAGAGGCTTAATCATGTAAAAAGATTACAACTCAATCAATAACAAACCTTCCTGACCATACTCAAGTGCATCCTTAACAGCACCTTGGTAAAAATGATAGCATCCGCCAAAAGCATCGGGGTTTTGAGAAAGAGAATTGATCAATAAAACATGGGCAGGAATTTTTGCAGCCTGCTCACTGTATTCTTTACATAAAGATTCAGACCAGTTTTCTTTTGAAAAGTTGAGATAAACAGGCCAGAATAAAATATCTTCTCCCAGACAGAAGCATTCGGGATATTCCCAGAGGTCACCGCATAAAGCCACAGTGCATTTTTTACCATGATATTCAAAAATGTCGGTTGAATTCCCCTCCCAATAATGAAAATCGGTGATTCGGTATTCTTTCCATCCTTTTGAAATGCGGCGGTATAGATGAAAAATATTTCCTTGTGAAAGCAGGGCATAGGAGGAATATAAATGATTGTCCTCTCGCTCAATAAAACCAAGCATAAGGTCAATTTGAAGGTCAAGGCTTAATTGACACAGCTGTTCTATTGTCGGAGAATCCAGTGAAATTGCCATCTTTTTATCTTTCTCATAATTCCAGTAAAGGCAGTCAAAGCCCTGAAGAAATGATTCTCCAAAACAAATTAAGTCTGCATTCTGCTCTTTTGCAAGCTTAGAATAATGTTCTATCTGAGAAAGATTAAACGAGATATCCTTGTTGATAAACAAAGCGGAAGCAAGTGCAATTTTCATCATAAGACCTCCTTAGAAAAAAGGTGATTTTTTTTAGTATAGCATAGAAAAAATTAAAAGTCTAGAATGCCAAAATCAAAAGGATAAGGGCAAAAATTTCGACTGCAAAAAATTACCACAGTGTTAGCTATTGAAAAAAAGAAAAGCAGCGTATATAATAAACCACAGACGTAGGAAGTGCGTGGAGAACTTCAAAGGCGGACAGTATTAAAAAAGCATAAATAAGACAACAGACGGATATGACAGAAAATGTAAGGAAGATTCATAGGAGGAAAAACAGATGAAAAAAACAATGGCAATTTCTGTGGTATCCGCAATGCTGTTTACAATGGGTACAGCTGCCTTTGCGGACATCACAACCGGTGTGGTAGGAGAAGAAAAATATGAGTGGCCAAATCAGTTTGGTTTCAAAAACAAGATTCAGGTAATTCGTGAGGAGCAGAACATCTCTACAGACCTTGAAGAAAACAATAATCTGAATCTTCAGCCGGGTGACAATATTTACCTTCCGCTTTATTACACCACCAAAGAAGGAGAAACTGTTACCATCGGAGCCTCTAAAGAGGAGATGACCGGTCACGTTCCATACACAGGCGAAATTGATAAAAAATGGAAGATTAACCTGATTGATAAATCCCGTGAGATGGTAGAAACTGCGGATTTCTACAAAGCAGAATCCAAAGATAAAAACCTTATCAAAGGTGCCATTTATGTAAAAGTCCAGACAAAAGAAGAATACAACAGTCTGGATGATATGAACTACAAATTAAGTGTGTTTGTTTCTGAAAAATACAGCCAAAACAAGACCGAGCAGATTGATGTGGAAGGTACTTTCGGCAATCCAAAGGCAGAAAAACCGGTGGATTTCGATTGGGAAAATGCTGTTTTTGGAAAAGCAGTATGGGAAGTAAATAAAGATGAGGATGGCACAGCAACCTTTAACTTTAAAGATGATGCTTATTATACTGTAAAAATGTTCGGCGGCGATAAGGTGATGTTTGACTTCGACCGCAACTACAACAAAGAAATTGCAAACCGTTACAGCGAGGACCTATATTTTTACAACTTTAGAGGCAACCTTGATACCTTCAGTGCAACAGGTACCCTTACCATTCCAACCGATGTACCGATGTATATGTACGAGGTGGTAAACAATAATCTGAAAGCAACCGCAGCTGTTTATAACGAAGAAACTGAGGCAGTAGAGCTGAAAACAAAATCTTTGGGCGAGTATGTACTTACTCCAACAAAACTGGATATCAGTGCAGAGATTCAGGACGAAAACACAGATGCGCAGCAGGAACAGAAACCATCCGGCGGAGAAAATCAGGAAAACAACGATTATTTCGGTGGTGGTTCTAACAATGATAAAGTAAATCCAAATACCGGTGCAGAAGATATGGTAACACTGGCAGCAGTATTGGCAGTAGTTTCTATCGCAGGCGGTGCGGTATTAAGCAGAAAGACAAAATAGTTAAAATAATATAAAAAGAAAATCCCCGGCCGATTCTCCACTCGGTTGGGGATTTTCTTTTGGAAAAGGTCAATATTTTTTTAAGAATCAGCTAATCGTGATAGGTGATACCAGGAGTATTTTGAAGCTCCTGCTCCCATAAAACAGTTTGTCCGGCAGCATCTAAATCAGTATTGTCAGAGTTGTGGGCAGATTTCAATTCAGAAGTTTTCTCATCTTCTTCATGTTCACTCAGATACTGTTCATATGCACAGAGAACAGCATCTTCCAGCTCTTTTCTTGCCTGCGGGGTGATAGGGTGGGAAATATCTCGAAAAGTCCCGCTTTCGTCCCTTCGGCTAGGCATAGCAACAAACAGGCGTTCGCTGCCTTCAATAATTTTAATATCATGTACAGCAAGGTCGTGGTCAACTGTAATAGAAACCAATGCACGCAGACGGTTTTCGGTATAAATTTTTCGGATGCGAATGTCTGTGATGTTCATATAGCTACTCCTTTGTGTCGTTTTTTTAGAAAAATGGATCAGTGATAGTATGTGCGTCAAAGAAAAACTTATACCTATTAGAAAAAGAAAAATAAAATCAGCAGAATTTTCGATCAAATACTGTTTATTTTCTGTCAACTTCCAGATATAATAAAAGAAAGGCAGATTCCTGTTCTGAAAAACAAAAGACGGTTGATGATATCACCGCTGACACTGAAAAGGTGGTTTATATGACACATATTAAAAAAGATTTTTTAAAGGATAAAAAGCATATTCATTTTATCGGAATCGGTGGTTCGGGAATGTTTCCTCTGGTACAGATTCTGCATGGTATGGGATATTACATTACGGGGTCGGATAATAACCCGGGTGACACCATCAATTTTGAGAGGGAAAAACTGAATATTCCTGTCACAATCGGACAATGTGCAGAAAATATAAAGGGTGCGGATTTGATTGTTCACACAGCAGCGATTATGGACGATAATCCGGAGCTGATTGCAGCAAGAGAAAGTGGAATCCCGACAATAGAAAGAGCAGACTTGCTGGGATTGGTAACAAGTTGGTTTGATAACTGTGTGTGCGTTTGCGGAACTCACGGCAAAACGACAACGACTGCTATGCTGACACAAATGTTTATGGAATGTGATATGGACCCTTCGGCAGTAGTGGGAGGAAAGCTCGAAGCAATCGGCGGAAGCGGCAGATTGGGTAACAGCGAAACAATGGTATGCGAAGCCTGCGAGTTCGAGGACCACTTTTTAAAATGTCATCCGGATATTGCGGTTATTTTAAATGTGGACGAAGACCATCTGGAATACTTTAAAACGCTGGATCACATCATCGATTCTTTCCATCACTTTGCACAGATGGCAACCAAAACAGTGATTTATAACGGGGACGATGATAATTCCTGCAAAGCACTGGAGGGAATTGTGGGCAAAAAGATAATTTCTTTCGGTATGCAGGAAAAAAATGATTATTTCCCTAAAAATATTCTTCACCAAGATGGCAGACATACTTCCTATGACCTTTATTATCATGGAGAAAATCTGGGAAAAGTTCAGCTGAATGTCCCGGGCGACCATAATATTTTAAACAGTATTTCCGCAATTGCAGCAGCAATCGAATCTGGTTGTACCCCTCAGAAGGCAATCGAATCAGCAAAAGTTTTTAAGGGGGCAGGCAGACGTTTTGAAATTATGGGCGAAAACAAAGGTGTCACCATTGCAGACGATTACGGTCATCATCCGGCAGAAATTGAGGTTACCTTGAAAGCTGCCAAAAAAATGGAGTACCGCCAAGTGTGGGCAGTGCACCAGCCATTTACCTATTCCAGAACGGCGATGATGTTGGATGAATTTGCAAGAGTTCTGCAACTAGCAGACCATGTGGTTCTGTCTGAGATTATGGGATCAAGAGAAAAAAACACCTACAATATTTATGCAAAAGATTTGGCAGATAAAATACCAAACTGTGTTTGGTTTAAAACTTTTGAAGAAATTTCATCCTATGTGATGCAGCACGCACAACCGGGAGATTTGGTCATCACGATGGGCTGTGGAGATGTTTATAAATGTGCTAAAATGATGCTGGAAGAAAAATAATTTGTCGTCATACTTTTCTTACAAAAAAGGTGTTGCCATATGATGACAAATTGTGCTAAAATAAGGTCAGCAGAATACTTTCACGGACTTCGCAGTGTTGTTGGTGAAAGAAATATAAATGAAAAGGAAGAGATTACAATGAAAAAAGTAGTTGCAACAACAAATGCTCCAGGCGCAATCGGACCATACTCTCAGGCAATCGTAGCAGGTGACAATATGTTCATTTCCGGTCAGCTGCCAATTAACCCGGCTACTGGTGAACTGGCTGAAGCTTGCATCAAAGCTCAGACAAAACAGTCTTTGGAAAATATTAAAGCAATTCTGGAATCAGAAGGTCTGTCTATGAAAAATGTAGTTAAGACAACCGTTCTCATGCAGAATATTGGCGACTTTGCAGCAATGAACGATGTATATGCTGAATACTTCACCGAAGAGTGCCCAGCTCGTGCAGCTTATGAAGTTGCAAAACTGCCAAAAGGTGCTTTGGTTGAAATCGAAGCAATCGCTTATGTAAAATAGTCGCTTGGTGCGATCGTTGATTTGAAAAGAGGGGAACACTTGTAATGGTGTCCCCTCTTTTTTGCAGGGCGTTCTTTTGCAGCAGGGAGGATAAAGATGACATACGAGGAAGCAATATTTTATATCGAGCAAAGCGAGTTTCCACGGGAACGGTACGGACTGGAAAAATTGGAACAGGTTTTGGAACAGATGGGCAATCCGCAAAACAAGGTAAAATTTGTTCATGTAGCGGGAACAAACGGAAAAGGTTCCTGTTCGGCAATGCTTGCCTGTATTTTAACGCAGGCAGGTTATCGCACAGGTTTGTTTACCTCGCCGCATTTGATGCGATATAACGAACGAATGAAAATAAACGGGCAGGATATTTCGGATCAGGATTTGATTGAGGATATTGTGGCTGTAAAAGAAATATGCGATAAAATGGGGGCTGCCCCTATTGTATTTGAAGTGCTGACATTGGCGGCATTTCGATATTTTGCCCGTAAAAAGTGCGATATTGTGGTGTTGGAAGTTGGAATCGGCGGACGTCTGGATGCAACCAACTGTATTCCGACGCCACAGGCAGCAATCATTACTCAGCTTGGATTTGACCATACCGAAACACTGGGAAATACAATTGAATCGATTTCAAGGGAAAAGGGTGGAATTATAAAACCGGGCACAAAGGTAGTGATGGCACAGCAAAGCAGTGAGGCTGTCTGTGTGATACAAAATATCTGTAAAGAACAAGGTGCAAAGCTTTCTGTTTCCGGCATAGATCGTTTTTCTGATATCTTTTCTGATATGCATGGGCATCATGTGAAAGATTTAGAGTACGGAGAATTGTTTATACCGTTAGTGGGGGAACACCAGCTGCATAACGCCGCAAATGTGTTGGAAGCAGTAACCTTTTTAAGGGAACAGGGATATAATATCAGCAATCAAACCGTGCAGACAGGTCTTGCAAAGACAAGCTGGGCAGCACGCTTTGAACGTTTAGCAGAAAAGCCGGACTTTATTTTAGATGGAGGACACAATCCGCAGTGTGTTGGAGCTGCAATTTCGGCACTCAAAAAATTCTATCCTCACCAAAAGATTGTTTTCATTTTGGGAATGATGCAGGATAAGGATACAGAAGGAATGTTGGAGCAACTGATTCCATTGGCAAAGAGCTTTGTTTGTGTTACAGCAAGCAGCCCTCGTGCTATGACAGCACAGAAATTGTGTCAAACATTGAAAAATAAAGGCGGAGATAGAGCCATTGTTGCTGATGGGATAAAACAAGCAATCAGTCTGGCAAAGCAGGAGGCAGGAACAGATGGGGTTGTTTGTGCCTTGGGGTCACTTTATATGGCAGGCGAAATTCGTGCGGATTTTGGAAAAAAATAACTGCTGGGATATTGTTATATAACACATAGGAAATAATTTTTTCTAAACTGTAAAATATCCGACAAAGGGCATTGTATCTTTGACAAATTCAGTTTGGCATGGTATCATAAATTTTAACTAGACAATTAAAACAGAGGGAATCATCAAAAGACCCTCTGTTAATGTAAAATCAAAACCCGAAGGGTAAATGGGGGAAAAACAGTGAAAAAAGTATTAGCTTTACTGATTGCAATGCTTCTGTCCGTTTCAATGTTGAGCGGCTGTGGCTCTAATGAAAATGAATCTGACCAGAATCAAGAAACTGCCGTGGAAAATGAATCTGCACCAACAAACGGTGAAAATATGGTGAGCACAGATTGTAAGGGCAATGTTTTAACATGGAATCTGGGAATTGACAGCAAAACACTTGATCCGGCACACAGCGTGTCTTCTGACAGCAAGAGCGTTGTAAACAATACCTTTGAAGGTTTGATGAGAGCAGGTGCTGGTGGCATTCAGCCGGCGATGGCAGCAGATATGCCACAGGAAAAAATCAACGAAGATGGAACCGTTACCCTGACTTATACCCTTCGAGAGGCTTCTTGGTCAGACGGACAGCCTGTAAAAGCACAGGATTTTGAGTTTGCATGGAAACGCAGCGCAGACCCAAAAACACAGGCAGAGAATGCGTACATGATGTCCGCTCTGCTTCATTATGACCAAATTGCGCAGGGAATCAAAGAGGCAGATGAATTGGGCGTAAAAGCAGTGGATGATACCACTTTGGAGGTAACACTCAAACAGCCGGCTGCTTACTTTAACCAGATGTTAACACTGCCGGCATTTATGCCGCTTCGAGAAGATATTATTTCCGATGACGACAGCTGGTCTAAAAACCCACAAAAGGCAGTTTCTAATGGTCCGTTTACATTGGTAGGTTATACCGAAGGTAAAGAATTAGTTTTAGAAAAAAACAAAAATTACTGGAACAAGGATAATGTAAGTCTGGATTATATCGTTGCAAGAATGTTGGACGAAAACTTTGCTCCGGTTGGTATGGCATTCGGGGATATTGTGATGACCGAGGGAGAAATTTCTCAGCCGGAAAACCAGACCGATACCAATGGCAATACAGTGGAGGTTCCAAAACTTGCAGAAACCGTTACAGCAGAGAAAACAGCATCTAACAAGGTTGTTAATCTGGTTGTCAATGCAAACACCGGCAATAAGCTTCTTCAAAATAAAGATGTAAGAGAAGCTCTCTCCACAGCACTTGACCGTACCGCGGCAGCACAGGCAGCAGGTGGTGAGGTTCTGCTTTCCGCTGACGGAATGGGCACCGAAATTCTTTCTGCAAGTGCTGATACAGAAAAAGCATTAAGTGTAATCGAGGAAAATATTTCCGATGAAAATGCAGAAGATAAAGAAATTGAAATTGTTTATTTGGAAAATGATAAAACCGCAGCAGCACTGGAAACAGTAAAATCTGCCTGGGAATCATTGGGACTTACAGTTACACTGACTGCACAGGACGCACAAACATTTATGCTTAGCCGCAATAGCCTTCAGTATGATGATGTGCTGTGCAGTGTGTGGGAAGCAGATGTTTCCGATCAGGAACTGTATCTGCAGCCATACCTTTCTTCTAATGCGCAGTCTGCTTGCGGATATACAAATCCGGAGTTTGACAACGCAATGATGGAAGCAATTCAGGCACAGGGCGAGGAAAGAACCTCTAACCTGGACAAAGCAGAGGAAATTCTTTTAGGTGACGCCTATGTTATGCCACTCTACCGTGAAATGATTACAACAACCACAAATACAGCAAAAGTTTCCGGTTGGAGCGTTGATGCAGCAGGAACTTATTGGTTTGGAAATGCCACCCTTTCAGGAAAATAGGGTGTAATCTCCTGAAACTTTGGCGTAACGTATAAAGTTAAGACGATACTTAAAAATAAAAAGCAGGAAATATCCTTAGAGTGGATATTTCCTGCTTTTTTTGTGATACTAAAGAAAAAAGAAA
>JAHHTY010000042.1 GCA_020024325.1 Negativibacillus sp. | reverse complement strand
CTAGGCACTATTTCGCATTATCGGTTTTCTGCAAATCGAAACTTTTTCCGCTCACGCAGGTCGTTTGCCTGCGGTTGCTTAAAAAATATTAGCCTATATTAGTAAAGGAAGCCCTAACGAATCAAAAATTCGTTAGGGCTTCCTTTAGTTTATCTTTATCCAAATAACTTTTTCCAAATTTCCGGCATCAGCGGGTTTTCTTTCACAGTAACATTTTGTCCAAACTGCTCTGATTTTTCCCCTTCTCGCAGTTGCCTTGCCACCACCACAAGCCTTGCATCCGAAAACTCATAGCTGCAAGTGGAAAGGGTTAACAATTTATCCTCGCTATTCATCTTCACTCCGGTATCAATCAGAGAACGTTTTTCTATCTGTGCAATGTAAGCTTCTTTTGCCGCCTTGGTGCTGAATTTAAGATAATTGATATAATCAAACAGCTCCCCATGCTCCGGACGGGTTGCCACAATATAAACCGCCGCTACTGCATAATTATATTTTTGATAAAGGGTATTCAACTGAATAATCGGATTTTTCTTTACAAATTCAGGGTCTTTATAACGGGTAAGAATATTGAACATCGACTTATCGCTGGTGATGTTATGTCCATACAAAATGCTGTTATCATCACCTAGGTCCGCACGATTTCTCTCATCTAAAAACACCTGACCATGGCTGTCCTCTTGACCGTAAAAATCATGATCCAGATAATATGCATTGTCACGCTGCATAATCGGTGTGCTTAGCTGTCCCGACCCAATATTCAACCAACCGACAATGTCACTGTTCTGTTGATACAACGCCTTGTACTCCGGAAGCATCGTGGGAGAAGGTGAAGTGTCCGTACCGGTGTGGGGCGCATTATTCTGTTGAGTACTGCTTCCCGGCACCAAACCCTCCTGTCCGCTCAATCCGGGATGATTTCCCTGATTTGAGCTGCCAAAAGAGCCGTGATGATAAAGCTGCTGCAGCTGTTGCTGTGTTTGATTGCTTTGATAAGACTGCCTTGCCCATTGGGCAAGATGCAGTAAAGATAGCAAAGCCACACACAGAAAAAATGCAATCAGCCCTTTTCTGACCGGCTTAGAAATTTTCTTCATTTCTTCCTGCTTTCTGATTGTTCTTTTTCAATAACCATTATATCATATCTAAATATTTAATGATTTCACTGTTTCAACTGCTTTTAAAATCAAACTGAGTGCATGAGAAGATGCCAGATAACGAATGGTTTCTCTTGCATCCTGATCTTTTCGGTTAACATGAAGTGTAAATACCTCGGAGAGGCTGTCACTGTCCACTGCAATGTACACTAAACCAACTTCTTTTCCTTCCGATGGTTCAGGCCCTGCATTTCCAGTAACCGAAACACCGATTTCTGCTCCCGATATTTTTCGGATTCCTGCTGCCATTTCCCGTGCGGTTTCTTCCGATACTGCACCATAATTTGCAAGGGTTTCAGCTTTTACACCCAGCAGTTCCTGCTTCATGCGGTTAGAATAGGTACACATCCCACACTCGAACACCTCAGAGGCTCCGCTCACATCGGTGATACGTTTTGCAACATAACCCCCGGTGCAGCTTTCTGCCAAAGCAACATGAAGATGTTTTTCTTTTAATGCTTTCACAACAGCGGTCTGCAAATTTCCTACATCAATTCCGTATAAAAATTCGCCCACTTTTTCTTTGATTCTTTCCATCATAGGTACAAGCAGGCTTCCGGCATCTTCACCGTTCTTTACCCTTGCGGTAATACGCAGCTGAACCTCCCCTGTTTTTGCATATGGGGCAACTGTTGGATTGCGGCTTTCCTGCATAATATCGTGCAGGATGGTTTCCAGCATTGACTCACCGATTCCAAAAAAGTGCATGGTGTGGGAAACCAGTCTTGTGTCACTGTCCTTTAAAAGAAATGGCTTTACCCCCTGCTCAAACATCGGCTTCATCTCTCTTGGCGGACCCGGTAACATAATTGCGGTTTTTCCTTCCTGCTCTGCCCTGCCTTCAATAGCACAACCCGGTGCTGTTCCGTTTTCATTTTGAAAAATCACACAGCCTTCCGGCATCATTGCCTGCTTTTTATTGTTGTCGGTCATGACACGATTAGACCGCTCAAAGTGACGCTCGATGCGGTGCAAAGCTTCCTCATCCATCACAAGTTGTCTGCCAAAATAGGAAGCAATCGTTTCTTTGCTCAGGTCGTCATAGGTAGGGCCAAGACCTCCTGTTGTGATAACGATATCCGCTCTGGAAAAAGCAAGCTCCAAACTATCTTTTAAGCGTTTTGGGTTATCTCCTACCACGCTCTGGTGATACACATTGATTCCCAGTGATGCAAGCTCTTTTGCAATATATGCCGCATTGGTGTTAATAATATCCCCCATCAGGATTTCTGTCCCAATACATAAAATTTCTGCGTTGCGCTGTTTCACTGCTTCTCCTTCTTTCGTCCGTTAATTCTAAGATAATGATAACGCACAAATGTAAACTTTTCTTGTGTTCCTGTGTAATTTTCAGAGAAAATTTTAGTACGACAGATGTATTTAACATTGCTGATGCTTTTCTTAGTTCTGTAAAATTATATCACAATTTTTTTAATGAAAAAAGATTGTTTGCCCTTTTTCTTTTTCATGTATATATTGCCGTCTTTCTTCTTTGTTTGATTTGTTCATTTTCTCCTCACCAAAAAGAACTTTATAGAAAATTTTTCCCTTTAATGGCTTTTACCCTTGCAGATTGTCCTTAATACATGGTATATTTTCCTTATAAAGCATCATTTGTTTTCGAGAAAAAAACAAAAAATATTTTTATTCAGGACTTCTGTCCGGAAAGGAGCTGTCATGGCAAACGAAGAAAAGTTTCTTCTTGTGGATGAGCGGGTCGTTCCCGACATTTTCAAAAAAGTTTTGGAAGCAAAAAAATATATCGCAACAGGAAAAGCAAAAAACTCCTCCGAGGCGGTAAAACTTGCAAACATCTCCCGCAGTGCTTTTTATAAATATAAAGACCATGTGATGGAGTATACTTCTCGGGCTTCCAGCAATATCATCACCCTTTACCTTGTGATGGAGGATATGCCCGGTGTGCTGTCCTCTGTTATCAACCACCTTGCCGAGTATGGGGCAAACATTTTGACAATCAATCAGAACATTCCTTCTGACGGTGTTGCCGCTGTCACTGTATCAATACGCATGACCGATGTCACCTTGGAAGAAGAACAATTGATTGAGCGTCTGCATTCGCTGCGTGGTGTTGTGCGAATCAGCAAAGTAAGCTAAAATTTAACGCAAAAGATGTCGTTGGGTTCTAACTCAACGGCATCTTTTTCTTTTTGGATTCATTGAAAATAATACTTCAATTTGCTATAATAATGCTGATTATCAATTCTCTGTTTATTGTATTTTTATTATATCCTGATTATCTTTTATAACTATTAAAAGGTATTATTTTGCAAAAAACTACAAACTGATAAGGAGCTTTTATGATGAAAAAAATTGCAATCCTCGGCTGCGGCACTGTCGGCTCCGGTGTTGCAGAGGTTTTTTATAAAAACCGCACCAGCATCGAGCAAAAAGCAGGCTGCCAGCTGGACATCAAATATATTTATGTGCGACGTCCCCACCCCGAACTTCCCTGGCAGGACAAGCTCTGCACCGACTTTGACACCATCGCCAACGACCCGGAAGTTCATATCGTTGTGGAGGTAATGGGCGGCATCGAACCTGCCTACCGCTTTGTTAAAACCTGTCTGCAAAACAAAAAAAGCATTGCTACCGCCAACAAAGAACTGATTGCCTGCAAAGGTGCCGAATTATTAGCGATTGCAAAGCAAAACCATGTTAACATTTTGTTTGAAGCAAGTGTCGGCGGCGGAATCCCAATCATTCGCCCCCTTCACCAATGCTTGGGTGCAAATGAAATTGACGACATTCAGGGCATTTTAAACGGCACTACCAACTTCATTCTCACTAAGATGATTCGAAACGGAATGAGCTTTCAGCAGGCACTGGACAAGGCTTCCGAGCTTGGATATGCAGAAGCAGACCCTTCTGCCGATGTTGACGGCATTGATGCCTGCCGCAAAATCTGCATCCTTGCTTCCCTCGCTTACGGAAAACACATCTATCCCGAATATGTCCACTGTGAAGGCATTACACACCTCACACCGCAGGACGTCGAGTATGCAAAAGACTGGGGTGGAGTTATTAAACTGATTGCTAAGGCAACACGCTGCCCGCAAACACGTAAAATCAGTATAGAAGTTGCTCCGATGCTGGTAGCTGATGAAAGCCAGCTTTCTACCGTTGACGATGTGTTCAACGGCATTCTGGTCACCGGAGATGCAACGGGAGATGTGCTGTTTTACGGCAAAGGAGCAGGCAAACTTCCGACCGCTTCTTCGGTAATTTCCGATGTTATCGACTGTGCCAAATCCGCCGATACAATCGACACCCTCTATTGGGAGGACTGCACTGCACAAGAATCCGCTTCCATCATCGAAAATTGGGAATTGCTGCCGGTACAAAGCTATCTGAGATTGCAGCTTGCCGACCGCTGCCAGCTGGAAAAAATCCGTGAAATCTTTTCCCTCCCTGTTTTGCTTGCAAGAAAAAACCAGCCGGAAAACGAGATTGCTTTTGTTACCCCTTATTTTTCCCCGGAACAATTAAACGGCATCTTAGAAAATTTGAAAAAAGAAGGAATCTCCCTTTTAGGAAAAATCCGTCTGTTGTAACCATCGCTTTTAGACAAATCCTGCTTTTATCAAAGAATACTGTTTATTGCAGGCTTGTTCGGGTCGTACCTTTCCTTATGAGAATTGCATAGGATAGGTCTGTAACGCACCCCATTCAAGAAACAAATTCAGATATAATTTATCAATGTAAAGTAGTAACGCAGCGTCAGATGATACAAAATATTTATGCTGGGCTTCCACTTTTTTGTCACGAAAATTATTTTTCTAACGAAATTGTTCAGAATGCTTGATTGCTGTGCTTGCCTGTATTATAATCAAACAATCAAGGGATAGATACGGAGGGAACGATATGAATCTAATTGTACAGAAGTTCGGTGGAACCTCTGTTGCCAATGTAGAGCGTATCCGCAACGTGGCTCAGATTATCACCGATACATACGAAAGAGGAAATGATGTCATCGCTGTTGTTTCTGCACAAGGTGACACTACCGATGATTTAATTAAAAAAGCGGCTGAGATTACCAGTAAACCTTCCAGCCGTGAGATGGATGTTCTGCTTTCCACCGGAGAACAGATTTCTATGTCACTGCTCGCAATGGCGATTGAAGAACTTGGATATCCTGTTATCTCTCTCAGTGGCTGGCAGGCAGGCTTTTTGACCGAAGCCACCCACGGCAACGCACGCATCAAAAAGATTAACACCGAACGCCTGCAAAACGAACTGGACAAGAAAAATATCGTCATTGTTGCAGGTTTCCAAGGCATCAATCGGTATGATGACATCACCACTTTGGGACGTGGTGGAAGCGATACCAGTGCCGTTGCAATCGCAGCAGCACTCAAAGCAGATAAATGCGAAATCTACACCGATGTTGATGGCGTATATACTACTGACCCAAGAATCGTTCCAAATGCTCATAAGCTGGACGAAATTACCTATGATGAGATGCTGGAACTGGCAACCTGCGGCGCCAATGTTCTGCATAATCGTTCGGTAGAGATGGCTAAAAAATATTCTGTAAAACTGGAAGTTCGCTCGAGTATCAACAGCGATGTACCGGGCACTGAAGTCAAGGAGGTTTGCAAAGTGGAAAAGATGCTGATTAAAGGAGTGGCAATGGATAATGACGTTGCCAGAATTTCTGTTCTGGAGGTTCCAAACCAGCCGGGCATTGCATTCAAGCTCTTTTCTGCCCTTGCTGCTGAAAAAGTCAATGTGGATATCATTCTGCAATCCGTTGGCAGAAACGGTACAAAAGATATCAGCTTTACCGTTTCCACCGCACACAAACAGCAGGCACTGAAAGTTTCGGAAGAGTTTAAAGAAATTGTCGGTGCAAAAGAAATTGTCTTTAAAGACAATGTTTCCAAAGTTTCTATTGTCGGTGCAGGTATGCTTTCCAATCCCGGTGTTGCTGCCAAAATGTTTGAAGCATTGGGTGAAAGCAACATCAACATCAGCATGATTTCTACAAGCGAAATTAAAATTTCTGTTCTGATTGACCAGGATCAGGCAAAACGTGCGGTTAATGTAATTCATGACGCATTCGCTTTATAAAAATATAAAACAAGGGGTTTCATGAAGAAACCTCCTGTTTTTTTATGCAGAAAATTTCCTCTCCATCATCCCATACTCCTTCATTAACGACGTTTATTTTATTGTTATAACAAAGATTTACATACAGTATCAATCAGACTGATTATTATATTTTAGTGGGCAAGAAATTTTCACAGTCTGTGTGTTAAACCATTAAATAAACCCAAACAGCAGGCAGCTTTAAAGCTGCCTGCTGTTTGGGTTTTGAGAGTAGGTACGATTGTTTATGTCAAACTGTCAGCAGAAAGCGGATGCAAACTATCTGCTGACCGAGGATGTCAAACAAAAAAACTTTACCATGATTAAAATACTATACAAGCTGGGAACGCAGCCAAAGTAATATCTTTTTTTCCCGTCTGGAAACCTGTACCTGCGTCATTTTAAGCTCGTGAGCCACCTTCACTTGAGTTAAATTCTGAAAATATCTCAGCTGAATTAACCTTCTGTCACGCTCCTCCAGCTGCTCCAACATCTGTTTAAGAGAGATAACATCAGACAACAATTCTTCCGGTGAAGATACCGGAAGATCAATTTCAGAGCTATCCTCCTCGCTTGTTAAAGAAACCGGCGGTGCTGCTGCCCCCAGTGCTTCGATAATTGCTTCTTCACTGGTTTGTAAAAGCTGTGCCAACTCGCTGACAGTCGGCTCTCTGCCATTTAATTTAATAAACTGTTCCCGTTGTCTTGTCACCTTCATCGAAAGTTCTTTTAGACTGCGCCCCACCTTTACCGTTCCCCCGTCCCGAAACAATCTGCGCATTTCTCCAAGGATTACAGGAACTGCATAGGTAGAAAAACGCACTCCACGCTCTGTATCAAAGGCGTCGGTCGCTTTCACCAGCCCCATACAGCCTGCTTGAAACAGGTCATCATACTCGATTCCCTTCCCCTTTAGCTTGTGGGCGCAGGCGTGTACCAGTCCAATATTTTGTTCAATGGTCTTGCTGCGGTCAGCCTCGGCTGTTGTGTACATCTTCTACTCCTTTGGAAACAATCTGCTTTTCCAGCGTGACCGTTGTGCCTTTTCCGGGCTGAGAGAAAACCTTTACTTTATCCATCAGGCTTTCCATGACAGCGAATCCCAACCCTGCACGTTCTTCTTCGGCTGCGGTTGTAAAAAGCGGTTCCATTGCCTGCTTCACATTCTCAATTCCACAGCCTTTATCTTTAATTTTTATGACGATCCGATTGTCCGAATAAATATTTGCTGTTATGTACACTTTATCTATTTTTTCTCGATAACCGTGAACGATGCTGTTTGTCACCGCCTCGGAAACGGCTGTCTTTACGTCGGTCAACTCCTCCACGGTGGGGTCCAGACCGCAGAGAAATGCAGCCACCGCTGTCCTTGCAAACGACTCATTTGCCGAGCGAGAGTCAAAGCAAAGGCGCATTGTGTTACTTGCTTTCATCACAAAACCTCCATTGGAAGAGATGATTTTCCACTTTTGTTTGCTCTGCACTTTTCAACAACCTCGGGGTGGATTAGTGAAAAATGCGTCACCATCATCTGTCTTAAACCCTGTTAGCGAAATTCTGCCAGCTTGTCCAACCCTGCCAGCTTCATTACCTTTCGTATTGGGGAGGGAAGATTTTGAAGTACTACCGTTCCTCCTGTTTCCTGCATCAGACGAAAACGTCCCATCACTAAACCAATTCCGGATGAATCCATAAAGGTGACCAATGCAAAATCCAATATCAAGCGGGAAGCACTTGCCTGTATCACACTTTCATCTATCTTTTCACGAATTTGTACAGCACTGTGGTGATCAATCTCTCCTGACAGGTACGCCTGAACAACATCATCTTGAATCCGTATTTCAACAGCCATAGCTTGCTTTTAATCCCTCCATTTCGGCACCAACCTGTCTGCTTTTTCCCTTCGGTACATCCTTATCTTATCACTCCGAATATAAAAAAAATCGGGAAAGCGGTCCGCAAATTCTGTAATTTTTTGACACCTTCGGTAAAATAAAAAGTTACGCAGTCTTTTTGTGTTTTTTCGACACTATTGAAATGAAGGAATTTTTCATTACAATTCTTTACAAAAATAGTATTTTGTTTACAGTTTTAAAATTTTCTAGTAAGTCAGTTATATTTATGTTAAAATGAATATAAGCTACCACACTGATCAACAACGGAGGAACTACATATGAAACACATTCTACCGTACCTTTTGGCTGTTTTAATCTGCTCTGTTTCCTTTGCAGGCTGTGACCGTGAGGTCGCCCCCGATGCGGACAAAGATAGGGTTTCCCTTGAACTTGGCACCGATAAAACACCGGAGCAAGAAACTCCGGACGAAACTTTAGATAACACTCGTCCAACCCCAAATCCACAAGAGCAAAAAAATGAACCGGTGTTGCCTTCTAAACCGCAGGAAAAGCAAGATGAACCATCTTCCCCTTCCACACCGCAGAACCAAACACCACCACAAGCCCCTTCGGAACCCGAAAAAGAGAAATCCAGCCAAGCTGAACAAACAGAAAAACCTATAAAAAATCCGTCCTCATCACCGCTTCCTTTTCCTCAGGAGCTTCAGCAACGACCTGCCCAAGAGCTGAATAAAAATCCCAATAATCTTGACCCCCGCCTATATTCCGTCTTTAAAAATGTAATGGAACAAAATTTTTCCCGAAAAGAGGGAACACTTTCCGTTTACTGCCTGAATGCCGACGGAACCGAAGGAGTCTATGAACTTAAATTTGACCTGACTAACGCCTATGATGAACAGGGACGGTTAAATAAAAAAATGGCAATTAAAGCCCAGATGAAGATTGCCGAAACCCTTCAGTCCGGCTATAACTATGGACAGGGTAAAGAGGAATCTTACAAAAGCTATGAAGATTACAATAATACATTAGAATGGCTGAAAACCCCTTTGCTGTGCGACGGTTTTGCTCTCGAAAACTTTTCGGACCTCACCTTGACATCAAAGGACGGGCATTATCTGATTGAAGCGACCTATTCTCCCGAAGCTTTAAAGAAAATATACGGAAAAGAAATTTACGGCACCGTACAGTCCTTTATTCAGATAGACAGTCAGGGAAACCTTGAAGTATTAGAGTGGGAACAAAGTGAAATGATTGATGATTACCCTACCGTTTCCGCTTGTTCCAAATACACCTTTTCCTAACCGTAAAATCATTTGAACTGCATAAAAAGAGCAAGGCTTTGCTATGAAATTCCATAACAGAGCCTTGCTCTTTTATTAAGTATAGTATTATTTATGTCAGCGAACCGTTGCACCATATGCTCTGGCAAGTCGATTGAGGATTTCCTCATCAATACCGCTGCGAGAATCCACAAAAGCACAGCCGTTATACATCAGCAACACCATCTCCAACGCTTCTTCGCTATCCGAAATAAATGAAACCGGAATATGCAGCATATGGGCGTTAAGTGCAAAATCATAAGCGTCGTCCACCGTTTCAACGCAGACGGTCACAACATCTGCTCCGCTCTCCTCCAGCTCCAAAAGCTCATCGGACATATCTTTGTGACAGTAAACAGGCTCGCTTTGCTCAAAGTACTCGTCCAGAAAATACGGTTCGGTGGCTCCTGCCATCAAAATGGTATCTTCGTCCTCTCGTGCAACACGAACATTTTCAAAAGGAAATTCTGCCATCATTTTTCCAATCTCTTTGATATGCTCCGGTGTTGTGTAGCAACAGCCACCCACAAGAGTTGCCCCTCGCTCCAACAGTCCGCGCATCTGCGATGCCATCTCTTGTGGAGAAAGCAAGCTTTCAAAGCTTTCCCCCGCCTTTGGACGCACAATGATTGGAATTTTTGCATAGGGTGCTATCTCCTCAATGTGATGATACAGTTTTTCCGGACGGTCACAGCAGGAAAGTCCGAATGCCACAGCCCCTAGATTTTGACAGATAATCAAAGCCGATACAAGGTCGCTTCCCATACAGGTATCTCCGTCCTCCTCCACATTGAGGGTAACCATAACCGGAAGTCCTGCTTGACGGCAGCCCAAGATTGCCGCTCTGCTTTGAGAAATGGTGTTCATTGTATCTGCAATCAACAAATCTACTCCGCCTTCTTTTAGGGCAAGCGCCTGGTGAGCATAGATGCCCACCAAATCAAAAAACGGAGTATCTCCAAACGGTTCCACCTGTATACTCAGCGGTGCTACCACTCCCGCTACCAACACATCTTTATCAAAAGAACGACAGGTTTCCACGGTCAGGCGTGCCAGCTGCTCATTGTAACAAGCCATCTGTTTTTGTTTTCCCCATTCTTCCAGCATAACAACATTGGCTTGTGCTGTCGGGGTGCAGATGATGCGGCTGCCTGCCTGCAAAAACTGCCGATGCAGCCGACGCAAAGAATCCGGATGATTTAAAATCCACTCTGCCGGGCAGCTGTATTGCGGCATACCGTTTAATAAAAGATTGGTTGCCGTTGCTCCGTCCATAAGCAACGGCTTTGATAATCGAACTTCCATTTTTCCTCCTTCCAGCTTAAAAGCCGGACCTTGCGGATGAAATCCGCCTTCTGTTTTACAGCGTCTGTAAAACAATTTGCCATATCTGCTGCGGTTTACGTTTATTTACTGTTATAGATAAAACGAGGGCATATTTTACAAAATTTCGGCAACGAATAAACCCACCCATGTGAGCCGTTTTTGTGATATTACATTGCTTCCGGTGCGGTAATTTTCAGCAGTTTCAGCAGGTTTGCAATAACGGTGCGTACTGCAATACATAAAGAAATTCTTGCCTGCATCAGTGCCTCATCCTCACCTTGTACACGACAAGCATTGTAGAACTTATGGAACAAAGTTGCCACTTCCATCAGGTAATGGGTCATTCTTGCCGGGTCATAGTTTTTAGCTGCATTGATAATTTCCTGCGGACACTGTGCCAAAGCACGAATCAATTCTTTTTCTTCCGGTGCGGACAGAAGCTTCAGCTCTTCTGCGGTGCATTCTCTCGGATTGATGTTCTGTGCGGCAAGGTTTTTGAGGATAGAGCAGATTCTTGCGTGAGCATACTGAACATAGTATACCGGGTTTTGGGAAGATTCTTCTACTGCAAGGTCAAGGTCAAAGTCCAGTGTGGAGTTTGGCTCACGCATATTGAAGAAGAAACGTGCTGCATCAATCGGAACCAAATCGGTAAGGTCAGAAAGAGTGATTGCTTTACCGGTACGTTTGCTCATACGGTAAGGCTCTCCGTCCTTCATCAAACGCACCAGCTGCATCAGCACGATGTCCAGCTTGCTGCCGTCCAAACCGATAGCATCCATTGCGCCTTTCAGTCTTGCAACGTGTCCATGGTGGTCTGCACCCCATACATTGATGACACGGTCAAAGTGTCTGTCTGCAAATTTATTTTTATGGTATGCAATGTCAGCGGTAAAGTAGGTTGGGTTTCCGTTTGCACGAACCAGAACCTCATCTTTTTCTCCGCCGAATTCGGTTGCTTTGTACCAAACCGCACCGTCTTTTTCATAGGTCATACCTCTTGCGGTCAGCTCATCTACAACTTCTTTTACTGCACCGGACTGATGCAGAGTGCTTTCCGGGAACCATACATCATACTCGATGCGGTATTTGGAAAGGTCGGCTCTGAGTTTCTCAATATTTTTTGGCAAGGCAAAGTCTACCAGTGCCTGACGGCGTTCCTCTGTGGATACGTTCAGCAGGCAATCTCCGTTTGCATCGGCATACTGCTGTGCACGCTCTTTAATATCTTCACCATGATATCCGTCCTCCGGGAATTCCACAGCATCCTCGCCTTTAAAGATTTGCAGGTATCTTGCTTCCAAAGAGCAGCCAAATTTTTCAATCTGATTTCCGGCGTCGTTGATGTAGAACTCTCTGGTTACATTGTAACCGCAAGCGTCCATGGCTGCTGCCAGACAGTCACCGATTGCACCGCCGCGGGCATTTCCCATGTGCATCGGACCTGTTGGGTTTGCGGAAACAAACTCTACCATGATTTTCTGACCTTTTCCGTAATCGGAACGTCCATAGTTTTCTTTTTCTGCCAGCACACCGGACACAATATCTGCAAACCACAGTGGGCTGACAAAGAAGTTGATAAAGCCCGGACCTGCAATCTCTACACGTTCAATATAGCGTGCATCGGAAAAATCCATGCTTTCTGTCAGAATGTTTGCAATTTTAACCGGTGCATTGCGGAAAGTTCTTGCGGAAACCATTGCTGCATTAGAGGCAAAATCTCCGTGGGAAGTTTCTGCCGGAATTTCAACTGTAAATTGTGGAATTTCATTTTCAGGAAGTTTTCCTTCCTGCATTGCTTTTTTAAACGCATTTTTGAGCAGGGCATCTACCTCAGTCATTGCATCCTGTACAAAATTTTTATTCATGTTTTATAACCTATCCTTTCTCAAAATCAGGGGAGGAGATTTCCCCGCCCCTTCCTTCTTATTTTACATCTGCTATTTTGCCGAGATTTCTTTTAATGTAACGGTAACAGTGTTTTCGCTTGCAACAGTTGCCTCAATATCCAGTGTATAACCAAAAGTCAGCTCGCCGCCACGCTCATTCAATGTGCTTTCAAAGCGGTTTCCCATCACACCGATGGTCATTTCTCCATATCCGGTATCATACTGGCACTGGTGGCGCACCCCCTGCTCAACAATCAGCTGGGAGCGTGACGGACCAAATCGGGTCATGGTCACTTTGTCGTTTGGACCTACCTTTAAAGAGGTTCGGCAGCCGTCATATCCGGTTGCCTCTGTTTCTTCATAGGTAATGTAGTATAACTGATTTTTGCGGTAAAACCGTCCTGTGGTCATCATCTCGATAACATCTTTGTCATCCCCGACTTTTTGTGTTCCTTTAATCGAGATAATAACATCTTTTTTGATATCTTTCATTGGTTCCATGCTTTTTACATCCTCGTTTTTTCACTGTTTGCTTCCATCACAGCAGCTCAACACGGTTGACAGAACCTGTTACCTGTTCTCCCAAAAAGATGGAGGCTGTTTTATTAAATGTTTCTGTTTCGTCGGTAACATTATACTCGGTTGTTCCGGCTTCCTGTCGGTCTGCAATCATTCCATCCTTCATCAAGATATTTCTGACATACCTTGCTGCGCATCTGCCCGGGTCAATCAGTGTAACTTTGTAATCCAACAAGCGGTTAAATGTTTCATATAAAATCGGATAATGGGTGCATCCTAAAATCAAAGTGTCAATTTTTTCCTGAATCAGCGGCTCCAGATACATCTGCACTGTCAAGGAGGTGATTTTATTTTCCGGTTCAATCATTCCGTTTTCTACCAGATGCACCAGCAGCGGGCAAGGATTTCCGTAAACATGAATATCTCCTCTGATGCCTCTCATCGCTTTTCCAAAGGCGTTGCTTTTTAAAGTAGCGTTGGTACCCACCACTCCGATTCTTCCTCTGGAGCTCATAGCACACGCTTCCTGTGCTGCCGGCAGCACAATATCTACATATGGCACAGGCAGCTTGGAAGAAAACTCTTTTGGCAGTGTGCTGCTCACTGTACCGCAGGCAGCTACCACCATTTTAATATCTTTTTTCAGCAAAAAGTCAATATCCTGCTTTGCATAACGAACGATTGTTTCTCGGCTTCGTGAGCCATAGGGTACTCTTCCTGTATCGCCCAGATAGACGATATTTTCATTCGGCAGCAGTTTTTTCAGCTCTTTCACGGCAGTCAATCCGCCCAGACCCGAGTCAAACACACCAATTGCTCTGTTGTCCATCTGTTTTTGCCCCCTTTAGTCTTTTCGTTCCAATGCTAACTCAATCAGTTTATCAAGCAGCTCGGAATAGCTCAGCCCACAGTGTGCCCACAATTTTGGATACATACTGATAGAAGTAAAGCCCGGAATCGTGTTGATTTCGTTAAGAATAATTTCACTATCACTTTTTCTGACAAAAAAGTCAATTCGGGAAAATCCCTCACAGCCGATTGCTTTAAATGCTTTTTCTGCGGTCTGACGCAGTTTGAGGGAAATTTCTTCCGACACTCTGCCCGGAATATGTAAAGCGGTTGTCCCGTCAATATATTTTGCTTCATAAGTATAAAATTCCACAACGGGAACCAGTTCACCCACAACGCCTGCAGCCTTTGGCTGAGTGTTGCCCAGCACAGCCGTTTCCACTTCCTGTGCATCAATAAATTCTTCTACAACTGCTTTTTTATCTTCTTTCAAAGCAACTTCGCAGGCAGTTTTCAATTCTTCACGGTTGTGCGCTTTGCTTACCCCAACTGAAGAACCTGCATTTGCGGGCTTTACGAACATTGGGTAGCCTAACATTTGTTCTGCCTGATGTGCAAAACCTTCAAAGTCCTTCAATTTTTCTTCGTTTACCACAGTCCAACGTGCCATCCGGATGCCGTTTGCCTCCAGGATGGTGTGGGTCATTTCTTTATCCATGCAGTTTGCACTGGAAATCATATCACAGCCCACAAACGGAATTCCCGCCAGCTGGAACAGACCCTGAATGGTGCCGTCCTCCCCGTGTTTGCCGTGCAGTACAGGGAAGCAAACATCTATCGGAACAATCTCGGTACCGTCTTTTCCTATCATCAGAATTCCTTTATGAGAACGGTCCGGAGAAACCACAGCGGTGCGCAGCTGTTTATCCTGCTCCCATTTCTTGCTTGTAATTTCTTTACTGTCTGCGGTATATTCCACCCAACGACCGTCTTGTGTAATCCCGATACGGATTACTTCATATTTTGAGGGAAGATTCTTTAACACCGACTCTGCGGACATCAAAGAAACATCATGCTCGCTGGAAACGCCGCCAAACAGCACGGCAACTCTCACTCTGTCTTTATTCTCCAAAAGGGACACTCCTTTATCTCATGTTCTAAAACACTCTGTTTTTATCACTGTAACCTTTATAAAAATTTTACCACAACAGCAGCGATAACCTCATCTATATATTAAATAAATCAGTAGCTATTATTGTATCATAATCGCACCGCCCGTTTCAATGGTAGCATTGTAAGATTTTGTATATTCTATGCCTTTTTCCCTTGTGACTATTCACTTCATTTTCTTCTAACAAAAGCTACTTTTTCTCTTTTACACCGTTTTTTCAAAAAATCCACACGCTTATCTGCCAAAACGGACAAGGAATCAGACCTTGATACCCTGCCTTGTATTACAGATTAAATAAACTTATGCAAAACTGCAAAAAAAGCAGAGAAAACTCGTTGACTAAGCCCTTTTCCTGTGGTATGATGTTGATACCTCTAAAAGGGTTATTTTTTTATGTCCAAAAATGAACCACCCGCCAACAGATGGGGTTTTCCCTTCCGGTTGGAGATTCAAGCGTTTCCTTTACGAGGGAGGCAAAAAAATCCGTTTTATCAGGAGGTGCCGATATGAGGATTAAAATTACCTTAGCTTGCACAGAGTGCAAACAGCGTAATTACAACACAAAGAAAAACAAAAAGAACGATCCTGACAGACTTGAGATGAACAAATACTGCAAGTTCTGCCGGAAACACACACTTCACAAAGAAACCAAGTAGGCGAAAGGCGGGCTGCTAAATGGCTGATGAAAAGAAACCAGGCTTTTTCAAGCGTATCGCCTCTAGAATTACACGCTTTTTCAAAGATACGAAAGGTGAGGTAAAAAAGGTTGTATGGCCAAACAAAAAGACTGTTATCAATAATACCGGCGTTGTTTTGGTTGTACTGATTACCTTCAGCATTTGCATTGGATTACTCGATTTTATTTTCAATGCACTTGTCGGTTTATTCCACTAATCAAAATCTTGCAAAACGACCTACACCATTGGAGGTATTACTATGGCTGAAGCTCCAAAATGGTATGTGGTGCATACCTATTCCGGTTATGAAAACAAGGTTGCAACAGATATCGAAAATGCGGTAGAAAATCGTAAACTGCATGATTTAATTGCTGGTGTTATGGTTCCTACCGAAAAAGTTGTTGAGATTAAAGACAACAAAAAGCGTGAAGTGGAACGCAAAATTTTCCCAGGCTATGTGCTCGTCAATATGATCATGACAGATGATTCCTGGTATGTTGTCCGCAACATCCGTGGAGTAACTGGCTTTGTCGGACCTGGTTCCAAACCTGTTCCATTGTCCGATGAGGAAGTAGCTGCCCTTGGTGTGGAGAAAAAACAGGTCGAAGTCAACTTTGAAGTTGGCGACTCTGTTAAGGTCATCGACGGTTATCTTGACGGTTTCATCGGTGTTGTTGAAGAACTGGATACCGATCGCAATATGGTCAAGGTTGTCGTTTCCATGTTTGGAAGAGAGACGCCCGTAGAGCTTGAACTGGATCAGGTAGAGACAATAGAATAATATCGTCTTGAGAGGTGACTTAAAACCCTAACCCGTTTTAGGTCGTGCCCGAAAGGGTTTTTGCTGTTTTTGCATTGGGTAAAAACAGTTCAGTGGGAGGGACAGAAAACTCAATATTGTCCCGACTGACCACATTTTATGGAGGTGCATTTTACAAATGGCTCAGAAAGTTACCGGCTACATTAAGCTGCAGATTCCTGCCGGAAAAGCGACTCCGGCACCACCGGTTGGCCCTGCTCTCGGTCAGCATGGCGTTAACATCATGGCATTCACAAAAGAATTTAACGAGAGAACTAAAAACGATGTAGGTCTGATCATTCCGGTTGTTATCACCGTTTACGCTGACAGATCCTTTACCTTCGTTACTAAAACCCCTCCGGCTGCTGTACTCATCAAAAAAGAGTGCAAAATCGAGTCCGGTTCCGGTGTTCCTAACAAAACTAAAGTTGCAAAAATCACAAAAGCACAGGTGCAGAAAATCGCTGAAATGAAGATGCCAGACCTCAATGCTGCAAACCTCGAATCTGCTATGAGCATGATCGCAGGTTCTGCTCGTGCAATGGGCGTCGAGGTAGTTGACTAGTACTCCCCGGGTGGGAGGAGATTTCCGCATTTACCACTCAGGATAAGGAGGAGTAATTTAAAATGAAACATGGAAAGAAATATCAGGACAGCACTAAACTGGTTGATACTGCTGCTCTGTACGATACCAACGAGGCTATTGAAAACTGCCTGAAAACCGCAAAGGCTAAATTTGACGAAACCGTAGAAATCCACGTAAGACTGGGTGTTGACTCCCGTCATGCTGAACAGCAGGTTCGTGGTGCAGTTGTACTGCCAAACGGTACCGGCAAAACCGTTCGTGTTCTGGCATTCTGCAAAGGCGACAAAGTTGACGCAGCTCTCGCAGCTGGTGCAGACTACGCTGGCGCTGAAGAATATATGCAGAAAATCCAGGGCGGCTGGATGGACTTTGACGTTGTAATCGCAAGCCCTGACATGATGGGTATTGTTGGTCGTCTTGGTAAAGTTCTCGGTCCTAGAGGCTTGATGCCATCTCCAAAAGCTGGCACTGTAACTCCTGACGTTGCTAAAGCTGTTCAGGAAGCAAAAGCTGGTAAGATCGAATACCGTCTGGATAAAACCAACATCATTCACTGCCCAATCGGTAAGGCTTCCTTCGGCGTTGAAAAACTCCAGGAAAACTTTGAAACCCTCATGGGTGCTATCGTAAAGGCAAAACCAGCAGCAGCAAAAGGTCAGTACGTTAAATCTTGTGTTCTGGCTACTACAATGGGTCCTGGCGTTAAGGTTAACCCATCTAAATTCTGCTAATCGGCTTTTGGCTGACATATAAGCTAATAAAAAGCTCGTACCACTTTGGTACGAGCTTTTTTGATGTCTTTTTTCACAACACAAATTTTTATAAAGTTAATCTTTTATTTTATCCTTTTGCTATTTTAAACAATAATATTATAAGGGAAAAACAAAAAGCACCGGAAAACCGATGCTTTTCGTTTATACGGGAAAAAGACAAATATTAAGAAAATATCAAAAATTAAAAATGCAACCTTATTCCAAAAACAGTACTTCTTGGTTGCTGACTTTGTTTTAAAAAAACGGACCATCCATAGCGTAGGACAATTATGGTTGCCTCGTAGATACTCCTACTCCAAATCAATAGGATTATATGAACAGACCTAAACAAAAAGAGAAGTACAAAAAAGAAGTGTGAAAAGTTATTACTATTACAGTATAGTGAATTCCTAATAATAAATCAACCTTTTTGTTCATGTTTTATGCTATGAATCATATTTTTTGTATATTTAAACGATTTTCCTCCTGATTCCTTCGTAAAATTTATGGTTTTTTACGCTTTAACTCAATAAAATTTTTCTATTAAAATACATTATTTGAATTTTCTTGCTTTTTTCTGTTCTTCCTAATAGCCTGATATTTTTCCTTTGTTGCCATTCCTCCACGAATGTGTCGTTCTCTTTTATTTTTTTCCAGAATTTTCTTGACCTGTTCGTACAGCTGTGGACTGATTTGTTGTATTCTTTGAGTAACATCTTTATGTACAGTGCTTTTGGAAATTCCAAATTTCTTTGCGGCCTGTCTTACGGTAGCG
>JAHHTY010000041.1 GCA_020024325.1 Negativibacillus sp. | reverse complement strand
GCATGCGGCTGTTAACCGCAGGGTCGTCTGTTCGAGCCAGACAGGGGGAGCCAAAAGGCATCCACACATTTGTGTGGATGCCTTTTTTGTATAGATAAAAAAGATAGAAAAATTAGGAGCAATATCTATGAAAATCTTTATACATGGATTGGGACAAACAACTTCAAGTTGGGATAAAACAAGGTCTTTGTTGGACAATCAAGATGCCATCCTTTGCCCAAGCATACAGGAATTTTTGAAAGAAGAGAATCCGATAACTTATCAAGAGTTGTATTCTAATTTTTCAAATTATTGTAGTTCAATTCAAAAACCTTTGGATTTGTGTGGTCTGTCTTTGGGAGCAGTTTTAGCGCTTAATTATGCTTGTGAGCATCCTCAAGAGGTAAGCTCATTAGTTTTAATTGCAGGTCAGTATAAGTCACCTAAACTTCTCTTACAATTTCAAAATATAGTGTTTCGATTCTTACCAAGTTCCGCTTTTGCAGACATAGGATTTCAAAAGAAGGAAATGATAGAGCTAACACGCTCTATGGAACAGATCGACTTCACACCTTTTTTAAAAAGAATTTCTTGCCCAACATTGTTGCTTTGCGGAGAAAAGGATAAGGTTAATCAGAAAGCTTCACAGAAAGCATCTGGGCATATTAAAAATTCTCAATTCTGTAAAATACAGTCCGCAGGACATGAAGTTAACATTGATGCGCCGCAAAAGCTGGCAGAAAAATTGAACCATTTTTATTTATCATTTTAACTAGTTGAAAGTTTATTTGGGGTACATATTCAACTATGTTATGGATATAGGATGTTGATAATTAGTAAGTGTCCAAGAGGGCTTGTTGTCTGTGAAAAATAGGCGATAAGCCCTCTCGTTTTAATTTGTGAGGGGCTTCAATTGATACTCTTTTTATCAGAAAAAGCAGCCCATTAGATAGTATTGTACTATCTAATGGGCTGGAGTTCAGGTTATCTTACTTCTTTTTTTGCTATGCTTCAAATTCATAGTAATCTTTTTCTTGAAAGAGGTGGAAAGAAAGCTGAACAAGAGGATATCCTTCCTTTAAAAAGATGTTAGACAGTTTTTCTGCAAGCAGATTTTGAATTTCCAATGGTCTTTCATACCACCAGACTTGTAAAATTGGATATTGAGCAGTTAAACCCTGTGCATTAAAAAATTTAGATTCGCACAGTTCTACTGTTACCCAATCTTTTGGGCACTCTACCGTTTGGGATACAGTGTTTATAATAGGTCCAGCAAGTTTTTCTGCTTCATGGGAAGCAATTCCTTTTAAAATAATCTGAGGCATAAAAATTCCTTTCTTATATTGCATCAATGGAAGATTTGTGTGTGGTAAAAAATGAAACATCGTCTATTTTAGAAGAGAGGATTTTACATAATGGCTCAATGACAATGTCTTCAGTATCAAAATGCCCGGCATCAAAGATGCTGATTCCGGCGGCAACGGCGTCTAAAAATTGGTTGTGTTTTACATCAGCAGTCAGAAGTGCATCTGCATGGCAGGAAATAGCCGCAGAAATGCAATCACCACCGGATCCCGAACAAACCGCAACTCGCTGAATCATATTTTTAGCATCAGCAAATTTAATGCTGACAGCTCCAATTTTTTGCTTAACTAATTGGGCAAATTCTGGTGTGGTCATCGGCTGAGAAAGGCTGCCGACCCTTCCAAGGAAAATATTTTCCGAGGGGAAGATAGGCTCTAATCCGATGCAGTCCTTTAGGCCAATAGAATCAGCAAGAACATCATTTACGCCTCCCCAGGCAAGGTCCAAATTTGTATGGGCGCTGATAACTGCAATATCATGTCGGATAAGCTGGTACACCACAGAATCTTCATTGACCCGTTTTAGAGGATGAAAAATAACAGGATGATGGGTGATAATAAGTTGGGCACCAACTTCAACTGCCTGATTTATGATTTCAGAGGTACAATCCAAAGCAAGAAGGACTTTAGAAACGACTTTTGAACGGTTTCCGACCAGAATACCGGTGTTGTCAAAATCCATACTAAGGGAAAATGGAGCCATTTCATTTAAGACAGAATAAATTTCAGAAACAGTAGACATCAAAAAATCCTCCAGTTTAATTATATTATTCTTGAAAATTTGAGAGTTTGTGGCTGATAGCAAATAGTTGTTCGGCGGTTTCTGCCATCATCAATGCCTGTTGAATATCTCCTTTTCTCTTGATACCTTCGGCAGTATTTTGTAAAAATTGGGCGGTTCGCCAAAGTTTTTCGGCAGCAGCTGCGGTATGATTGCTTGGAAGCAATCCGGCAAAAGCCTCTTGCATGGAAAGTTTTCGGCATTCTCCGGTATAATCAGCAGTTATAACGGTGTAGACATATCGACCGGAACGAACGGCCTCCTCTGATAAAACAGAGAATCCATTTTCTGCCAAAAATGATCGTAGGATATATTCACGGGATTGGGGCTGCAATACAAGACGCGTTGAATCTTTTTTTAAAAACTCTGCTTTTTTCAAAATTTCGGTAATAACTTCCCCACCAATGCCAGCAATGGTGATATCAGTTAGACCACAGTTGTCCAGCCCGTTGAGTCCATCGGTTAAAACAGTCTGAATTTGCTGTGTAAATCCGGCAGCTTCAATATTGCGTTTCGCAGTTTCCAAAGGACCGGCATTGATGTCGCAAGCATATCCGTGGCAGGCACCTTGGCGCATAAGCTCGATGGCAAGATAACCATGGTCACACCCCACATCTGCAAAAATGGCATTAGGGCGAACCATAGAAGCCGTTTTTGCCAAACGGGCGTCCAGTATGACAGGTCGTTTTTGATGCAAAACAGTTGCCTCCTTACTGAAAAATAGATGAATAAAATACAAAATCAGTATAGCACAGGATTGAGTGATGAGCAAGAAAAAGCTCTCCCCAAAATAGAATGGGAGAGCTTAAAAAATATCGGTTTTTATAATGAAATTTCCAAACCAACCGGGCAATGATCGCTTCCGGTGATGTCGGTATAAATTTTAGTGTTTGTAACCTGTTCCATCAAACGGTTCGATACTAAAAAGTAGTCGATACGCCAACCGGCATTTTTTTCGCGGGCTTTAAAGCGGTAGCTCCACCAAGAATAAACCTCGGTGACATCTGGATGTTTAGCACGCCATGTATCGGTAAAACCACTGTTCAAAAGTTCGGTCATCTGCTGACGTTCTTCATCTGTAAATCCGGCGTTTTTGTGGTTGGTTTTGGGATTCTTCAAATCAATTTCCTGATGGGCAACATTCATATCCCCACAGATAATAACCGGTTTTTTCTGATCCAAAGCACATACATAAGCACGAAAATCATTGTCCCATTTCATTCGGTAGTCAAGACGTACAAGTTCGTTCTGAGAGTTTGGAGTATAGACATTTACAAGATAAAAACTCTCAAACTCGAGGGTGAGAACGCGTCCCTCATGGTCATGTTCATCAATTCCTAATCCATATGACACAGAAAGCGGTTCTTGTTTTGTAAATACAGCCACACCGGAATAACCTTTTTTTTCGGCACTGTTCCAATATTGATGATAACCTTCGGTTTCAAACTGTGCTTGGTCAGGCTGCATTTTTGTTTCACCCATGCAAAAAATATCGGCATTTTCTTGAGAAAAGAAATCAAAAAATCCTTTTCCGGCGCAAGCACGCAGCCCATTTACATTCCATGAAATTAGCTTCATAAATTCGCTCCTTTGTAATGAAGTTTAATAAGTAAAATTTTAGAGGAAAGCCTCAATTTTGAATAATTCGTAAAACTGATCATCTTTAAGAAGTATGCTCTCTTGATTCTTCGTTTTATTGACGGGGATATATTTAATCTGAAAGTTTAAAGCAAAACAGACGTTTTAGCAGAGCGATGCTGAGAATAAGAGTTAGTGTTTCAGAAAGAGGAACTGTTGCCCAAATTCCGTTAACACCAAACCATGCACTCAAAGAAAATAATACCGGAATCAAGAAAATCAATCCCCTGCCTAAAGAAATAATAGTGGCTTCACGGGAAGATTCCAACGATTGATGGAAGGTGGCGCTGATAATGTTGAGTCCCATCGGTAAATAAGCGATAAAATAAATACGGATAGCGTACATACCAACTGACATAACCTCTGCGGTGGGTTCTGTAAAGATGCTGACAATGGCAGATGGAAAAAGTTCTCCGATAAGAACAAAAACCATTGATGCAGACAGGACAGTCATGATACCAAGGCGAAAAAACCGTTTTACTCGGTCGATATTTCCGGCACCCATATTGATACTGCACAGCGGTTGGATTGTTGCGCTGACACCATTATATACTGCTAAAAACAGATAAGCAATATTAGAAATGATGCTGTAACATGTAACGGCAGCAACACCACCCTTGTTCATCAATTGAATGTTAAACAACAAGATAATCAAACCCGAAGAACATTCGGCAACCAGGCTGGGAATGCCGTTTTGGCAGATTCTTTTTAATCTGGAAAATAGGTGCAGCTCTTTAAAACAAAATTTTAGCTGGCAGTCTTTTTTCAGAAAGTGGGTCAACATGATTAAGATACTAATTAACCCGGAAAATGCAGTGGCTCCGGCAGCGCCTGCCATGCCCCAATCAAAAATAAAAATACATATATAATCTAAAACAATGTTTAAAATGCAGCTGACAATGCCGGCGGTCATTACTCGCTGTGGATCACGGTCATTTCGGATAAATACGCCTAAAAAATTATTGACAACAAATAGAATGGCTCCACCATTTAGAATGCGGAGATAATCACCAACCAGTTCAATAATAGAATCATCAGCACCACCCAAATAGGCGATAGGTCGCCAAAAAACAGCACCTAAAATACCTATTACCAATGAGAAAATACAGGTGAATACAATAGAAACAGTGAAATAACGGTTAGCTTCTTCGTCTTTTCCCTGACCGCGGCAAATAGATAGGGCAGTAGCTCCACCCATGCCCATCATTTGAGCGAAACCAATTTCCAGTGAATAGCAGGGCAATGTAATATTTAATGCAGCCAAACCTTGGCTGCCAATACCCCAACCAATGAAAATGGTATCAAATAGGATGTATACTGCAAGCATCAATGAAGAAATCAGATTGTTGAAAAAATACTGGAAGAAAAGTTTTTGAACAGGTTGGGTTAAAAGATTGGAAGACAAAGGTGAGTCTGACATAAAAAGTCTCCTAATAAAGGATTTTGGGATCTTGATAAACGATATGTATACTGTTTATCTTATTTTGAATATATTCAGTTTGCTTAGAGTTCAATGAATGGGTTTTTGCCATTTCATAACGGGTAAGAAAAAACAGGGCAGCATCAAAGCCAACAGGGGCAAAAGTAAGGCTCGGATTTAAGGTGTGGTTATCATCTGCATTAGAACAATATCCCTGTATTTTACAACAGTGTAAGAAAAATAAATCTTTGGCATAATATATTGTTTTTTCCTCAAGATTTACTTTTTGTCCATTGTAATTAAAATTCTCGGATAAATGGATTGGTTCCTGATTTGCAAGCATAGAACGCAGTTCCATTAAATTTAAAATAGTATTGTTTTGATCCAGGAGATAGCCTCCATAGGTTGGGTCAACCATAATCCATTTGCCTAAATCAGCCGCAAAAGCTTCACAGACAACATGGTTATCTGTATCATAAGGGGACATTGGCATCATATACATTGTTCTGGCACGAATGCCCAACGCAAGCAAACATTCTGTCAAAGTAATGGATAGACAGCGGCAGTTAATACCGTGCTTTTCACCACGATCAAAAGAATACTCCAATAAATTTTCTGCGCATAGTCTGCCATTTATAACAGAATGTCCGTTGTGGAAGCAATGTTTACTTAACCATTCAACCATACGAATAATTTTTTCAGAATCGCTGCCTTTGCCGGCGATTGTTTCGAGATGGTAGCGGTCAACTAAAGTTTGCAATTCAGAATCAAAATGATATTGAATATCTTCTTTGTGATCACCACAGTTAAAGTGAGGAGTTACCTTTAATATCCCAGCGTACAGATTGTCATACATATTATATTCCATAAAAAAGCTCCTTTCAAGGTTTATTATTATATTACATATCATAGCACTTAATATTATTTAATACAACATATAATATATACAAATATATTTTTCTGTTTTATATATTTTGATATACAAAAACAAATAGGATAAAAAGAAAAAACTCCATTGACATTCTCAAAAGTTCGGTTATGATAAATGAGAGGAAGGGAAAGGATGTCCATTTCAGGGGGAAAAGATATGAAAAAAAATTTACCAAAACAAAAATTAGAGCAGGTTCGTCTGGTTTTGTCTGTACTGGTTTTTATAATTTTAATACCGATTACTATTTTGGCAATTCCAAAGACATTGGCTTTGGCAGAACCACAGAACCGAGTTCAACTGCAACAACAGTTTGAATCATTGGGAATCAAAGGATGGGTATTTTTTCTGGGTATCCAAATTCTTCAGGTTGTTGTAGCAATGATTCCGGGGGAACCGATAGAGATTTTTGCAGGATTGATGTATGGTCCTGTTATAGGAACGTTAAGCTGTATGCTTGGAATTTTTATCGGTTCTATATTGGTCTATTTTTTGGTTAAGAAAATAGGGATGCCCATTGTTTCTATTTTTATTGAACCGGAAAAATTCCAAAATTTACGATTTCTAAAAGACAAGGAACGCTTTGAAAGGATTGCTTTTCTGCTGTTTTTTATCCCGGGTACCCCTAAAGATTTGTTAACATGGGCAGCCGGTTTAATTGATATTCGTCCTATAAGATTTTTTATTATCTCTACTATAGCTAGATTACCTTCAATCTTAACCTCTACTTTAGCGGGTGCTTCTTTAATTTCGGGAAATTTTGCAACCACGCTGATTATTTTTGTAGTAACCGGATGTGTTAGTTTGATGGGTATATTGATTCACCGAAAGTTGGCAGAAAAATAGCAGAAAAAATTTACAGATAGAAAAAAGCCTGCTTTATAAAGCAGGCTTTTTTCTATCTGTAAATTCGTATATGAGAGTTTAAGGATGGCTTTTGACATCATCGCACGCTGTCTGTACGTCGATGAAATTGGTGAATAAAAAAGGAGGTTTTTAATCACACCGTCAGTCATGAGTTTCTTTAGTTATTATTATAATATGAGTTAAGCAAAAAGTCTAATTGTAGTTTTGTATTGATTTTTAAAAGGAGATTGATTTTTCCTATTTGTTGCTTTGCAAAGATTTTAGATAAGAGCCAATTTGCTCTCCGGCTAGATGAGAGGTGTAAAGAACTTCCTCCAATGTGTTTCCATGGGAACCTATCTCTAACAGTAAAGAACCTGTGGTCAAATCTTGGTTATATTTTCGGTAACAGAAAAATAAAGGACGGGTAAGCCCGGGATATCCGCTTTCGATAGCATCCTGCATTCCGGCAGCAAAACGAAAGTTTTTTCCCCAGTTAGGCATTCCCATTGTGCCATCGTCGCACCCGGCAATAATCATCAGCTGCGCTGCTTTTTTCCCGTTGATGGTCGTTACCGGTTTTACAAGGGTATTTTCTCTTTGCACGGCATCACGATGGACATCCAGCACTACCTTAATACTTGGATACTGTTCCAAATATTTTTTTACCGTTACGGCACTTCGTTCATAGGAACCGTTATAAGAAGGGTAGTCATGCTGTGTATCATCATGCAAAACTTCAATTCCATACTCACGGATTGCCTGTGCCATCACTTCACCGGCAGCAACAATGTTTTCTTCGTTGTCAGTAGAACGCCATGTATGACGCGTATCATAAATATCGCAATCATATGGCTCAAAGCTTTCGGTAGCATGGGTGTGCATAATAAGAACTTGAGGACCATTGTTATCTATTTGAATGGGATTTTCTTGTTGAAGATATGTTTGAACCTCTTGATTAGAAAGTGACGTGGTATTTTTGATGATTCCTTTTCCAAACGACAATGAGTTTTTGGAGGAAGATACCGACATATTTTCTTCTATGATATTCCCCTGATATTCGTTAGGAATGCTGTAATCGTCGGGAATACTTTCTTCACGAGAAAATCCGGGTGCTATATCGGAATTATTGAAAGAGGAAGGTTCCTCATCAATGGGGTCAGAATTCGGAATAGGCGCTTCAGTGGGTGGAGAAGGGGATTGGCTGGGGGTTTTATCTATTTCGGAAGAAAATCGGTGCTGAAAGTGGTCAAGAGTATGGTCAGGGAGAGTGTACAGAGCAGAAAGAACAGCAGCATCTGCCTGAATATCTTTGATAGCAGGTCGAATTTGATGGTATAAAACAGCAGTGGAAAGCACCCCGGGAACAGTTGCGGCGACAACCAGCCCCCGAAGCAGATGTTTGTGTATCATTGTTCTCCTTTTTTTTCTGCCGTATCGTCCCATTTTTTTAACGATGTCTGCTGGTTTATTGCAAACATCTTCTCCTTTCTGATGTCAGCTTTATCAACGTCGATTTCAGTTCTGTTTTCGGATAAGATAAATTTATGCAATAACCAAGAAAAATAGAAGCAGAAAATCAGGAGCAAAGAAAGGAGATTTCCTCAAGACTAAGCTGAGGATAGAGCGCTTTATTGATTGCAAGGGATATAAACTTTGCCGAATGACCAATTATGCGGTCAATTTCTCGTGGTGTTACCATAGCACAAGCAGCACAACTGGAATGTGAATCAAAATTTTCTGAGTGAAAGGAAGCTGCAAGGGTAGCTCCATCAATAACTGTGGGAACACCGATTGAAATAACAGGAACACCAAGTGTTTTTTCACTCAGCTCTTTTCGGCTGTTTTGTACTCCGGACCCGGGGGAAATACCATTATCGGCAATCTGTATTGTTCGACCTAAACGGGAATATTCCTGAGCTGCAAGGGCATCCACTGCAATTACAGCAGTGGGGTGTATAAAGTTTACTAAAGCTTGAATGATTTCCCCTGTTTCAATTCCGGTTTGTCCCATCACTCCGGGGGCAATCGCAGAAGTTTTTCGTAATGAGTCTAAGCCAAGTTGAGCAGCAAGTTCTTTACCTAGATGTCGGGTGGCAATGATGCGTTCTATGACAGCTGGACCCAGTGCATCTGGAGTGATACTGCTGTTTCCAAGTCCCACAACAAGTACACTTGTGCAGGAGGGAAGAAGGTGACGAATACAGTCTGCTGCGGCATTGATTTCATCTTGTGGGTCCAGCAAGCTGTTCCATAAAGGAGGTGTTTCAATGGTGATGTAGCGGCCTTGGGGCTTTTTTATTTTTTTAGAAACAGTGGAACTGGTTACCGAAACGCAGGTGATGTTGACACAACCGTGCTTTTCGGTGTTAACCGATAAGCCCTCAGGAAGTGGTTGCGAAAAACCACTGGCAAGTTCAAGGGTGATATCCGAACGGGCAGGACAAGTAAAAAAAGAAGGTTTATCCATAAATTATAAAGCTCCTCTCTGAAATTTTGTTTCATAAAAATAATTGACAATCAAAAAGGTAATATACATTTACTGGGAAATAAGCAAAAAAGAAGGATATAGTTACTGAATATAGGAGCTAAAACAAATGCAAATTTGACGCAAATTACAAATAACTTACAAAACAGTTGATTTTTAGGCAAATAGATGATAAAATTGAGTGTACTGTCAAGATGGAATAGGAGGTGTTTAGAATGGCAAACATTAAATCTGCTAAAAAGAGAATCCTGGTTCAGGAGAAACGTGCAGCTCGCAATAAAGCTTGCAAAACAAACCTGAAAACTGTTCTCAAACAGGCTAACGTAGCTATCGCAGAAAACGCAGAGAACAAAGATGCTCTGGTAAAAGCTGCTGTTAAAAAAATCGATCAGGCTTGTGCAAAAGGAATTATCCACAAGAACTGCGCTGCCAGAAAGAAATCCACTCTCGTTGCTCTTGCAAAATAGTTTTTCAAGGGCTTTGAAGGATTCGATTTGAAGCATAATAAAATTATCCGGATAATTTTATTGAGAAGCCACAGACCTAAAACTAGGTCTGTGGCTTCTGTTTTACAGGGAGTGATTTTAAAAATGGCTCATATTGAAAAGATGGTTGATACGCAAACTCTTTTTAAAGGACGTATCATTGAAGTAAAAAAAGACAAAGTACAGTTAGAAAACGGAAAAGAAACTTCTCGTGAAGTAGTTGTTCACCATGGTGGTGTTTGCGTTGCTGCACTCGACGAACAAGATCGTATTCTGCTGGTTAAACAATTTCGTTACCCCTATCAAAAAGAAATCATTGAGCTTCCGGCAGGAAAAATCGAACAGGGGGAGGACCCCAAAAAATGCGGGATTCGGGAGTTGGAGGAAGAATGCGGTTGTGTTGCACAGACTTTTGAAAAACTCGGAGAGCTGTACCCTACCCCTGCTTATTGTACCGAAATCATTCATATCTACGCAGCAACCGGTTTGCAAGATACAAAGCAGCACCTGGATGAAGGGGAGTTTTTGACAGTGCTGAGGGTTCCTTTTTCACAGGCAGTTCAGATGGTACTTTCGGGTGAAATTCAGGATGCCAAAACTCAAATTGGAATTTTAAAATTGTACGCACAAAGAATGACACAGAAAAAAGAAGATTAGTTTGTAAAGAAAATTCAGAATAATCTGCAAAATGTCAGAGAATAACAATATGTGTGATAATAAGCCATATTGCAGCCTAAGTTATTGGGAAATATTCTGAGAAAGAGGGTATTCAATCAATGGATGGGGAAGAAAATAAGCTGGGAACACAGCCTGTGGGTAAGCTGTTGATACAGATGTCTTTGCCGGCAATTACAGCACAGGTGATCAATGCCCTGTATAATATCGTGGACAGAATTTATATCGGGCATCTGCCAAAAGTAGGCTCACTGGCGTTGGCTTCACTGGGTGTTGCGTTTCCGCTGATTATGATTATTTCTGCATTTGCAGGTTTGGTTGGTATGGGCGGTGCCCCTCGTGCAGCTATCGCTTTGGGGGCCGGGAAAAAAGATGAAGCGGAAAAAATCCTCGGAAACTCTTTTTCTGCTTTGGGAATTATGTCGATTGTATTGACAATAGTATTTTTATTTACCAGTAAAACATTGCTGACATGGTTTGGGGCAACCGAAAATTCTTTACCAATGGCACACAGCTATTTTACCATCTATGTTTTGGGCACCATTTCGGTACAAATGTCCTTGGGACTGAATACTTTTATCAGTGCACAGGGATTTTCCACTGTCAGCATGATGACCGTTTTAATCGGTGCAATCAGCAACATCATCCTTGACCCAATTTTTATTTATGGTTTTCATATGGGTGTGCGTGGTGCAGCGATTGCAACTGTTATTTCTCAAACAATTTCCGCAGTATGGGTTATTCGCTTTCTGACAGGAAAAAAGACTGTTCTGAAGATTAAACGTCAGGGAATGAAACTTCAAAAGTCAATTTTAATGCCTACATTAGCTTTAGGTATTGCACCGTTTGTTATGCAGTCCACCGAAAGCTTGGTTCAGCTGACCTTTAATACACAAATTAAACGTTACGGCGGAATGCAGGTAGATATGCTGATTAGTGCTATGAGTATTTTGCTTTCTTGTATGCAATTCTTTACTTTACCCATTATAGGATTAACACAGGGAGCACAGCCGATTGTCAGCTATAACTATGGTGCAAAGAAGATTGACCGAGTAAAAAAAGCTTTCCGTATTTTGTTGACAACCGCAATGATTTATACTGCAACAGTGTGGGTGCTCACACTTGTACTTCCGGGTGCCTTCGTTCGTATGTTTTCATCCGATCCGGCTTTAATGGAAATTGCTCCAAAATTTTTGCGTATCTTTATGTCGGGTATGATTTTGTTGGGTGCACAATTTAGCTGCCAGCAGACTTTTGTATCTTTGGGTCAGGCAAAAATTTCTATGTTCTTAGCATTGCTTAGAAAAATTATTTTGCTAATTCCACTTGCTCTAGTGCTACCGATGATTTTCGGCTTCAATGGTATTTTGGTCGCAGAACCAATAGCCGATGTCTTGGCTTCCACCAGCACCGCAACAGCATTCTTCATTATTTCCAAAAAGCTGTTTTCAGAACAAACAAATTCTTGATAATAAAAAACGACCTGTTGAAATATTTCAACAGGTCGTTTTAGCTTTTTTCGCCCGATTTACAAACCAAACCAACAATTAAAGCAGCCACAACTGCGACTGTAATTCCGGCAGCACTCCCGGTAAGTCCTCCGGTGAATGCACCGAACAATCCGTCTTTGCTGACTGCTTCCTTCACACCTTTTGCAAGTGTTGCACCAAATCCGGTTAAAGGTACCGTGGCTCCGGCTCCGGCAAAATCAATCAATGGCTGATACCAGCCCAAAGCACCTAAGGCAACGCCAATTACCACGAAAGAAACAAGAATTCGGGCAGGAGTCAGTTTTGTATAATCAATAAGCACCTGACCAATGGCACAGATGATACCACCGACCAAAAAGGCTTTTACAAGCATCATCATATCCAATTTATTTTACCTCCTCTTGATACGGAAAGGCAGAAAGATGAATTAAATGGGCAATACCGGGAATACTTTCTCCTTGCTGTGTGCTGGTGGGGCTCATTAAAGCACCTGTCGCCATAAATAAAACGTTTTTAAGCCGTTGACAGGCAATCTGAGGAAGAATAAAGGAGCACAGAACAGATGCAGCACAGCCACATCCAGAGCCGCCTGCATGAACATCTTGCTTGGAGCGGTCATAGATCATCAAACCACAATCGTTGTGGATATTTGCCAGAGGATAACCATCCTCCTGCATTAAGCGTTCAAATAAACGGCTTCCCACAAATCCAAGATCCCCGGTTAAGATAAGGTCATAATCATCCGGTTTGGTTGCAGTGTCCTGAAAAAATTGAGTGATGGTTTTAGCGGCAGCAGGAGCCATCGCAGCCCCCATGTTTCCAATATCAGTCACGCCGAAATCAGTTACGGTACCAATAGTGACAGCCCTTAAAAATGGTGCTTTGCAGGAAGAGGCAACAACACAGGCTCCTGAACCGGTGACAGTCCATTGCGCGGTGGGTGGTCGTTGGCCGCCATACTCTAAAGGATAGCGGAACTGACGTTCTGCAGAACAAAAGTGCGAAGAAGTAGCAGCGATACAATGTTCGGCCAATTTGCTGTCCACAAACATTCCGGCAAGACACAAACTTTCGGACATAGTGGAACAAGCCCCATATAAACCAAAGAACGGGGTTTGCAGTTCCCTTGCAACATATGCGGAGCTGATACATTGGTTCAGCAGGTCACCGGCAAAAAGGTAGTCCATTTGTTCTTCTTTTTTACCGCATTTTTGCAGAGCAAGCTCAATGGCTTTTTTCTGTAAAAAAATTTCCGATTTTTCCCATGTCTTTTCACCAAAAGAAGAATCGTCGGAAAGATAGTCGAAATATCCGGCAAGAGGGCCGATCTTTTCCTGTTTTGCTCCCACAGCAGCATAACCGATTATTGACGGGCTGGAGATGAGCAGCAAGGTTTGTTTTCCAATCCTTTGAGCCATTACAGTTCCCTCCTAACCAAAGATAACAAGGATGATACCGTATAAAACGGAAGCACTGACACCATAAACGATAACAGGACCTGCAATCGAGAACATTTTTGCACCTAAACCAACAACATAACCTTCGGTCTTAAATTCCATAGCAGCACTCACCATTGAATTTGCAAATCCGGTGATAGGTACCAGCGTTCCTGCTCCGGCGTGTTTTGCAATATTATCATAGACATTGACCCCTGTTAAAACAGCAGACAGTATTACCAGTGACAGTGATGCCAAAACGGGGGCTTTTTCCCCGGCACCAAGATTTTCATACAAGAAAATCAGGAGTTGACCAATTACACAAATAAGACCTCCTGAAACAAATGCCTTTGAAATGTTGACCGGACCTTTGGAATTGGGACTTTCTTCTTTAACCCATTGGGCATATTTTTGTTTTGTCATCCATTATCTTCTCCTTTCGGGGCAGCAAAAGCTGTATGGTTTAACATGATACGTTTAAGAAAAATTATTGTATCTTTTACAAATTTCATGTATAGTTATAGTATGTGCCTAAGAATAGCTTTTGATAGATGGAAATAGATGGAATAAAAAAATGAAATGATGTAAAGTATCTTGGGATAGAAAATAATATATATAAAATTAGAATGACAGGAGGAGAGAACGATGGTTGATTTTCTTCGACGCAGCTGGGCAGTAGTAGACTTGGACTGCATCGATTATAATATTCGCTCTATCAAGGAAAAATTAAAACCCGGTTGCATGATTATGGGTGTGGTGAAGGCGGACGCATATGGACATGGAGATAAATATATTGCAGATGAGCTGGTTCGATTGGGAGTCAACTGGTTTGCAGTGTCCAACCTGACCGAAGCGATGTCGCTGCGCAATCAAGGAATCTATCATCCGATTTTAATTTTGGGAACAACCCCGCCAAACAAAGCAAAGCAGCTTTGTGAGTACAATATTACTCAGGCGGTGTTTTCCTTGGAATATGCAAAAAAGCTCCAGCAACAGGCACAGCGTGCAGGTGTGACGGTTGCTTGCCATATTAAGGTGGATACCGGTATGGGACGAATCGGTTTTGAAGCAGAACAGGATATACAGACAGCAGTGGAAGAAATTGCCAATGTTTGCAGTTTCCCGAATTTACGCTGCGATGGCATCTTCACCCATTTTTCCAGTTCAGATGAATATAATGAAGATTCTATTGATTATACCCGACAGCAGTATGAATGTTTTATCAGAGTGTGTGATGCCTTGCAGAAAAGAGGAGTTCATTTTACAATCCGCCACTGCTGCAACAGTGGGGGAATTGTTAACTATCCGGAGTTTCATCTGGATATGGTTCGGGCTGGGGTGCTGATCTATGGGTTGGTTCCGGATAAAGCCTGTGAAGGTAAAATCGACCTGAAACCGGCAATGCAGCTTCATTCGGTTATCTCAATGATAAAAGATGTGAAAGCAGGTGCAAAGTTAAGCTATGGCAGAACATTTACTGCGGACCATGATATGAAGATTGCCACTGTGCCAATTGGATATGCAGACGGATATCACCGCAGCTTGTCCAATCGAGGCAGAATGTTGGTCAATGGGCATTTTGCCAATATTGTGGGTCGCATCTGTATGGACCAGTTACTTTTAGATGTTACAGGAATTCCGAACCTGAGTGACGGCTTGCAGATTACCATTGTTGGTGAGGAAAATGGCAAACGAATCACAATGGAAGAGATTGCAGCAATGACCGATACTGTTCATTATGAGGTTATGTGCGTTATCGGAAAGCGTGTTCCACGAGTGTATCGCCGCAATGGAAAAGATATCGGTGTAGTGGATTATGTTCGCCATATGGTGGAATAGGTTAACCTTTTCAATATTGCAAGGAGAATCAGAAAAATTTGATGAAATATCCCGTTTTGGTTGGGTTGGTGGCTGCCATTATTTTTTTGCTGGTTAGATTGTTTTATAAAAAATCTCGACAGGCAAACTCATGGTGGAAAACACCTTATGAGTCGCAGGAGTATTTTCTAAGCCCGGCAGAAAGATATTTTTATCAGGTGCTGGAGCGTTTGGTGGGAGAAGAAATTTTAATTTGCCCAAAACCCTCGGTTCGAGAGGTGTTACGAGTGCGTTCCAACATAAAACATGACAGACAAAAATATTTTAATTGGATTTCCCAAAAACATCTCGATTTTGTACTGTGTGAAAGAAAGACAATGAAAATTTTGTGTGCAGTAGAGCTGGACGATCGTTCCCATAAACAGAAAGAACGGCAGCGGAGAGATGCTTTTCTGGATAAGGCATTTAAAACAGCAGGTATTCCGCTGTTTCATGTTCCCTGCAAAAGAAGCTATGGACGGCAGGAGTTGGGAGTGCTATATGATTTTTTGTGTGCCCACCAAAGAGAAAAACAAAAACCGGATGAAGATTTTATCCCGGTTTGCCCAGAATGTGGTGTGCCAATGGTCCTGCGTACAGTAAGCAAAGGAGAAAGAAAAGGACAAAAATTTTATGGCTGTCCCAATTTTCCGCAGTGCAGAGAAACAAGATCACTTTAAAAAAGGTAAAATAAAAGGGCTGTTCCCTGATGGGAACAGCCCTTTTAAAGAATGAGAAGTGTAAAAGTGTTAGTAAAATTATATCAAGATTAGAAATCTACCTCTTCATCATAGAAGCAGCATTTCAGAAGTTTTTCCATCTCAGCAGGGGTGATGGAACGTGGGTTGGAACCGGTGCAGGCATCACCAACAGCCAGTTCTGCAACCTGAGGCAGTTTTTCGAGGAATTCTTTTTCATCAATGATACCGCCTTCGTAGTCTTTGATGCAGGTTGGAATATCCAGCTGTTTATTCATTTGGTTGATGTGAGCGATCAGTGCGTCGGTGCTTGGCTCCAGACCAAGGAAAGCAGCAATTTCGCAGTAGCGTTTGTCAGCTTCTGGATTTTTGCTGTTAAATTTAATAACCTTTGGCAGATACATTGCATTTGCACAACCGTGTACAATGTGACCGCCGCTGTAGGCAGCTCCTGTTTTGTGAGCCATTGAGTGAACAATACCCAGCAGTGCGTTGGAGAATGCCATACCAGCTAAGCACTGTGCATTGTGCATGCTTGCACGGGCGGATGTGTCACCGTTATAGCTTGGGATTAGATCACGGCTGATCATTTTGATTGCGTGCAAAGCCAGTGGGTCGGTGTAATCGCAGTGCAGAGTGGAAACATAAGCCTCGATTGCATGAGTCATAGCATCCATTCCGGTGTGAGCGGTCAATTTCTTTGGCATGGTTTCTGCCAGAGCAGGATCTACAATGGCAACATCAGGGGTAATGTTGAAGTCAGCCAGAGGATATTTGATACCTTTTTTATAGTCGGTAATAACAGAGAAAGCAGTTACTTCGGTAGCGGTACCGGAAGTAGAAGGAATTGCGCAGAATTTTGCTTTTTTACGCAGTTTTGGGAAGTTAAATGGAATGCACAGCTGCTCGAAAGTGGTATCAGGATATTCATAGAAAGCCCACATTGCTTTTGCAGCGTCGATTGGGGAGCCACCGCCGATCGATACAATCCAGTCAGGCTGGAATTCACGCATCATTTCAGCACCCTTCATAACAGTGTCAACAGATGGGTCAGGTTCAACACCCTCAAACAAAGCAACTTCCATTCCGGCTTCTTTCAGGTAGTCACATACCTTGTCCAGAAAACCAAAGCGTTTCATGCTGCCGCCACCTACAACAACAAATGCTCGTTTGCCTTCCAGGTCTTTAAGAGCCTCCAGTGCGTTTTCTCCGTGATAAAGATCTCTTGGTAATGTAAATCTAGCCATTTTATAATTCCTCCTGTTTTGCTTTTACCCGTAGTTTATTTAAATGGTTAATTTTTTATCAATCATCGTTTTCAATTATAGCTCTAAAAAATAAATTGTCAATAGATTAACAATTTATTTCAGAAAATTCGTCGAAAGGTTTATAAAACATTGTTTGAATTGAACTTATTGCCCTAAAAGTATTAACATAAAAACTTGAAATAAAAAGGAGAAAAAATGGAGTATACGTTAATTCGCTCAAATAGAAAAACACTTGCGATTCAAATTAAACAAGACGGTCAAATTGTTGTGCGCTCACCCAAGCGTGTAACCAAAAAAGAAATAGACTGTTTTGTTGCACAAAAGGAAGGTTGGATTTTAAACTGTCAGGAAAAACTGAAAACTCAGATGGAAGAAATGCCGATATTTTGTGTAAGAAATGGTGTGTTGCCGCTGCTGGGAGAGATGAAGCCCATTCAATATACGCAGTATAAGAAAGGATTTTATGATCAAAGTCAAGGTATCTTTTATTTGCAAAAAGGCAGTGAGGAGCAATTAAAAAGTCAGGCAGAGGAACTTTATCGCCAAATTGCAAAGCAAGAAATCATCAACAGGGTTAACTTTTATGCACCACAACTTGGTGTAATACCGACAGCAATCCATATAAATGGAGCAAGGGGAAGATGGGGCTCTTGTTCCGGGAAAAATAGTCTGAATTTTAGTTGGCGGTTGATGACTGCGCCACAACATTGTGTCGATTATGTTGTGGTTCATGAATTATGTCATATTTTACAGCACAACCATAGCCGAGAATTTTGGAAAGAGGTGGAACGTGTTTTTCCAAACTGGCAGCAATGCCGAAAAGAATTAAACCAAACGGCACAAGCGCTGCGTTTTTGGTAAAATAAAAGGATGTCTTGAAAGAATCCCAAAAGATGTGAAAAACTTTTGGACGAAATTCGGCTTAGGTTCTTTTGTATATAAATTGTAAAATAGTACACTATATTATATAATATGCTTGACAAGTTTAATAATAAGATTTACAATAATGATGCAGTAAAGGAAAAGGTAAGAGGTGAGATAGCATGAGTAAAAGTGTATATAGTTTGGTGCTCAGTGATGATGTAGTAGCAAAGATTGACCGGGCAGCCTACGCCTTGGGCAGTAGTCGTTCCAATTTAATCAATCAGGTTTTAGCCGAGTATGTTTCTTTTATTACACCCGAAAAGAGAAGAAAAGATATCTTTGATTCCTTAGCTTCGGTCATCGGCGGATTTGAACCTTTCCAGATACAGAACAGAGGTTCTGATAGTATGTTGTGTATTCGCAGCCCTCTGCGAGTGAAGTATAATCCAACCATTAAATATACAGTTGAGCTTTCTCGCAATAACGGGAATGAAATAGGTCAGCTGAAAATTATGACACGAACCCAATCCGAAAGTTTGATAGAGATGTTGGATGCGTTTTTCTATCAATTTTGTAAGATAGAGCAAAAATATATTCGCAGGCTATTCCCCGGAATTATACCACAGTATCAAGTAGGTCAAGGAAAGATGATACGAAACTTTTCTTTATTAAAAGAAGGGTGTACAGACAACGAAATTGGCAGTGCAATTGCAGCATACATTCAAATGATTGACAGAGCGTTAAAGAGCTGCTTGAGTGAAGATACAGAACAATGGGAGCGAATTGTCGAGGGAATTTATCTTGAATACCTCAAAGATACACCAATAATTTGTTAGAACTTTTTTAATTTTTTTCGGTATGTGTAATAATAGATAAAAATATTCCCAAAATTATCTGTGAGGTTCTTGAGATATTCTCAAAACCTTGCTGTTTTGATAGACAAAAACAAACCATACGATAAAACAATTTTGAAAGAGGTGTGGAAAGAATGAATGCACAAAA
>JAHHTY010000040.1 GCA_020024325.1 Negativibacillus sp. | reverse complement strand
ATATTATAGGTGATTGAAACAAGAATCAACATCTTATGCGATAAAAAGCAAAATGGTATTACATATTGCATAAATGAGACACTACATTTATTTTCCTCATGGTTGCAATAATCCCCAATCTCTTTTCCAGAAAATTGGTGTTTAGGCGTTTCTTTTTTGCTTCACGAGGCAAATACATATACAGGCACTCGCTGCCTGCTTGCAGCATTTCGCCCTCAAGCTCGGTATTCAGAACTTTTTGTAATTGTTCCCGATTGATTTTATCGTTTGTAAAAACAAGGTGTATTCTCGAATAGTCGTAACGATCATCAAACGGATTTTCCTCGATTGCTGCTTCCAGTTGCCTTTTCTCTTTTACAATGACGGATAAATCCGTACCGATTTTTTCTAAAATCACATTGTGAACAAAACGGCTTATTTCGGTGTCATTCATCTGAATATCCAAAATAATATTACCGCTTTGTATATAGCTTTGTACCTGTGAAAACCCGGCGTTTTCAAGGATTTGTACAAGATAAGACATCTTGGGTATTCTATTTTTGCCTATGGGGGTAACCCCTCTTAATAAAATAATTTTTTTCATTATCTACTTTTATCATGCAGTCACAAGGACATAAATCAGCACAGCAATGGCACAGATAGTAAAAAAAGCCCCTCCAATTCGCATACTAGCCAGATAAAAGTCTGATGGTTTTCCGCCTTTTACTGACAAAAAGTTCTCAATTTTCCATAATAATTCGGGTTTTATAATCATGAACAAGCCCAATATCAGTAATACAAAAATCCATAAATAATCCATCTTTCTTTATCCTTTCATTTCATCTATGGGTTAAATCGAAATTTACTGTTTAAGACTTATGTTTTTCCCCTATAAACTTTTAAAGGAAGCAAAATGGGTGTAAAACGATATAAAGAAAGGAATTTTTCTGCTGTGGTAAATTGTTTTGATAGAAAGTTTTTTTATTTTCCCTCTGCCCACCCTCGTTTTCAGTCAACATCCGGTAGTACTGATTACACAATATCAATACAGGAATACACTGTTGGGGCATTACAATAAAAGAAAGAACGTCTGCCCTTCAACGTTAAGCATCATAATACAGCTATTCCTCAGCTGCGAGAGGTTGATATTCGCCCTGAAAACTACTCATCTAAAGATTGTTACAATAATTCTGTCGTCCAGTTTATCTGCTGAATTTGGTTATCCAACATTCTCAACTGTTTTGCAAGAGCATCAATTTGCTTTTGCAGCTCTTTAACATTCACGGTACTGAAAATTTTAATTTCTGTTCGGCTAACTCGGTCTGTCAGCTGACTTGCCTGATCTGCAAAAGAGCGATAGCTTCTCAGCTTTAGATTTAAGCAATCTCTCTGCGCAATCTGTTCGGTCAATGTTTTACCATCTGTCACTGTTTTACAGTTTGTCAGATTGATTCTTGCAATCAACTCCTCTAACTGTAAAATACAGCGATTCAGTTCATCAAACAAATCCTGCGGTTCCTCTGCCGGAGATTCCCCGTCCTGCACTGTTGCGTTATTATACAATCTATTGTTAAGCTGTGCAATTCGTCTGTTTAAGTCTGCCCTTTCCTGAAGTGCCTCTGCTAATTTCATTTCTTTCACTCCTTGTTGTCAATATTGCTTTACATTTTTTTGATGAGCTCCGGTAAAGCACCGCCGACAAAATTTCCCACTGTCATCACAATCAAATAAAGTACTGTATGAAGGCTCCACACATTCGCAACAGAAAAATAAAACATATTTGCAATGCAATGTTCAAATCCTGCCAAGATAAACACCGTCACGCCTAAAAAAATACCAAGATATTTTCCAAGCTGATGCGGATTGTTTTTGTAGTTTTCTACTGCAATATAAATCATGAAGTTGCACAAAACTGACAGTATAAAAATGCTGATTGGTGAATCGGTCAGCTTTTTTTCACATAGAGCAGCCGCTGCCTGTGCCAGTGATGCACCGCTGCGGGTTAACCTCATAGAATAGCCCACCAATGCTGTACCGATTAAATTACCTGCCCAAATTTGCAGCAGCCATAAAAGATATTCTCCCTTTTTTTCGCTACCGGGAAGATAACAGGCTTTTCCTGTATACAGATGATAGCCCAGTGTGCAAATTGTGAATAATCCCACCGAAAACAAAACTGCACCAAACATTTTATTTTCTATACTAAGATAAATCACACCTCCGATTGCAATACAAATACCGGCCATCACCGATTTCAGCCATGATTCTTTTGTAATCATGCTTCTCTCCTCCTTTCTATTTTAAAATGCAACACTATCATATTGTTATCTTACCAAAAAGGGATTATCCTTGCAACATTTTTTTCGGTTTATATGAGTATCCTGTCATCTTTTTCAATTATAGGAAGAAAATCATCAATAAATTTATGGAAAATTTTTGTATCAACAGAATTTTTTGTGAATGAATTTCCATCCTTCCCATCATCTATGCAACCGATGCAATAAAGTTTAGTAAACACAAAAAGGATTTCCAAGCCCAAAGAGCGGAAATCCTTTTTTCTATTCAATCATTTACAATTCAAAAGAAACGGTAATTTGTTTTCTTCTCCAATAGCCCGCCATCGAGTAATATGGATCTTCTGTAACATCTTTGAGCAAAAATTTTGGCATAACAAATTCCTTTGCTTCTTCAACGCTGCTAAACTCCACCTCGGCATAGGCAAATTTTCCATCTACCAGATTACATTCCAGAAGATGAGTGTCATCAAGACGGAAAACCCGATAATCTTTGTGAATCATCGGAATCGGCAGCATCGACTCCAGAGCCTTGAATTCCTGTACCGTCAGCTCTTTTTCAATTTCCTGCCGAGCCAAGGTACCCTTTCCCTTAATACACAGGATATAATCGGTATGACCATCGGCAAAGTTTCTTTCTCGAATACGCACAACCGGTGTTGCTGCGCTCAGGTAGCCCTGCTTGCTTTCTGCCTGTTTCACAAGCGGAAGATTCAGCGCATTGATTTGATTCCAATCAATTAAGAATTTTCGCTCAATTTCCACAAAACATCCCTCCTGAAACAATTACACTAGATATTGATGGTCTGGTCTACTTCCAGAAGTTCCGGATCCAGCCCTTTCTTCATGGTCAGTGCTTCCAAGATATCGTAATCAATGATTTTAGAGTTTTTCTGAATGACAACACGGTTGCCGATACCCTGTTCCAAAAGGTCAACTGCATAGCATCCCATCTGGCTTGCAATGATACGGTCACGCGCACTTGGTGTGCCGCCACGCTGAATATGTCCCAATACGGTTGCTCGGGATTCTACCCCTGTTTTTTCTTCAATGTAACGTGCAAGACGATGAACATCGGTAATGCCTTCGGATACAATGATAATAAAGTTATGCTTGCCGGTTTTCAGTGTGCTTTTCATCTTTTCGATGATGTCACGGTCTACATCAAAGCCGATTTCATTTACCCAACAAGCTGTACCGCCACAAGCAATGCTTGCATACAGTGCAAGATGCCCTGCACCATGTCCCATAACCTCAACAACAGAACATCTGTCGTGAGATTCCGAGGTGTCACGCAGGCGGTCGATTGCTTCTACTGCGGTGTTTAAAGCAGTATCAAAACCAATGGTATAGTCGGTACAAGCAATATCATTATCAATGGTTCCCGGAATACCGATACACGGAATGCCTTTCAAAGACAGTGCCCTTGCACCCATAAAGGAACCGTCACCGCCGATGATAACCAATCCGTCAATTCCAACTTCTTTACAAACAGCAACAGCCTTGTCCTGTCCTTCTTCTGTTTTAAATTCGTTGCAGCGTGCGGTCAAAAGCATGGTTCCGCCACGATGAAGAACATTGGATACCGAACGAATATTCATCTCTGACATATCGCCGTTGATCAGTCCGTTATATCCTCTGCGGATTCCCATAACTTTCATGTCCTTTTTGATTGCGGTTCTTACAACTGCTCTTACAGCAGCATTCATACCAGGTGCATCGCCGCCGCTGGTCAGTATACCAATTACCTTCTGTTTGTTATCATTCATAAAACAATCCTCCATTTTATAAAGCCACTATGCTGAAAGCCGCTGACACAGCCTCTTTCAGGACAGAACGTTTTGTTCACAGTTGTTCTATTCGCTACTTTGTTAATTATAAAACATTTATCCGATACAGACAAGCCTTATTACAATAAAATAACCGATAAAATAAAATTACAGAAACTTTAACAAAAAACTCCTGTTTACAGTTGTATATATCTTACAAAATTCGACACTTTTTATTTTAGCGGTAACTGCCGTTATTTTTCGGGAACAACCAAAGCAACATTTTCCTCGCCCAAAATTACACCCAGCTGAAAGTAAAGAGGTTTATTAAAGGTAATCCACATTCTTTGCGGAGTACATACCAGCTTTCCTGAATCCTGAAAGAAAAAGTACACAGGCATTTCTCCCTCAAAGATATCAAGATACTGTTCTGACTTTATAAATTCTCTGCTTTCTTTTGACGGCACACGAAGGTATAAACCGGGACGTTTTCCGCTTTTTTGATGAATCTTCGGTTCTGCCGATTGCTGTTTTTTCTGAGGTTCCGCTGCTGCCAAGGTCGGTGCAGATACAGATTCCTCCGTTTTTTCTAAAAGATCTCGTGGATCTGCTACCTTTCGGCACACCAGTTTTGTTTCTTCATCCTCTCGGATGCTCAATCTTCCCTCAATATACAAAACTCGATTTTCTTCAATAAGATAACGATATTGCTCATAGGTCTGCGGAAAAACCAACATTTCCATCGAACCGCTGGTGTCTTCCAAAGTCACAAACGCCATATAACCACGCTGTTTTACAATCTTCGTCCGCTTACCTGTGACAATACATAACACCTTTACGGTATCACCGTCACGGTATTTACCACGGCTTTGCATCATTACACTGTCTGTTTCTTCGTCTGAACCAAGCTCTTCGAGTTCTACCGTTTTCAACTGCCTTGCAACATTGTGATATTGTGCCAGCGGGTGTCCTGAAACATACAAGCCCGTAACCTCTTTTTCCATCGACAACATAATCTCAGGCGGAAATTCTTCAAGGTGCGGTAAAGTAAAGCTTTGCCGTGTCGGTGCAAGCTCCGGCACATCAAAAAGATTCATCTGCCCTTCCAGATTATTTTTATAACGATTGTCAATATCGCTAATTAAAGCAGAGTAGCCTTCCAGCATTTCACGACGATTATGACCAAAGCTGTCTAATGCACCGCATTTAATTAAACTTTCAATCGCTCTGCGGTTTAGGTCTTGTCCATACATTCTTTCGCACAAATCGTCCAAATCAGCAAACGGTCCGTTTTCATCTCGCTCTTTTACCAGAGCCTCCATAACACCTTTGCCCAAATTTTTTACACCCAAAAATCCAAAGCGGATACAGCCGTCCTCTACAATAAATCCGGTTCGGCTGCGGTTAATATCCGGCGGAAGAATTTTTATTTTCAGGGCATCACATTCTTTAAGATAACCCAGCATTTTATCGGTATTATCTAAAATACTGGTTAACAGCGCTGCCATATATTCTTTTGGATAGTGAGCTTTCAGATAAGCGGTACGATAAGCAACCATTGCATAAGCTGCTGCATGAGATTTATTAAAAGCATAGGATGCAAAGGAACTCATCTCGTCAAAGATTTCGTTTGCAATCTGTTCGCTGATTCCGTTTGCCACACAGCCCACACACTCGACTGAACCATCTTCTTTTTTTGCACCCCAGATAAAGTTCTGCCGTTCCTTTTCCATGACATCATGCTTTTTCTTGGACATTGCACGACGCACCAAATCCGCTCTTCCATAAGAATATCCTGCCAGCTTGCGGCAAATCTGCATAACCTGTTCCTGATAAACGATACAGCCATAGGTAACATCCAAAATTTCTTTGAGCTGCGGTGTCTTATAGGTAATCTCCTGCGGATTATGACGGTTCCTGATATATTTCGGAATCGAATCCATCGGACCCGGGCGATACAGCGAGATAACCGCAATCAAATCCTCGACCGATTCCGGTTTCAGCTGAATCAGCACCTGACGCATTCCGCCCGACTCGAACTGGAACACACCCTTTGCCTGACCTTTGGACATCATCTCAAAGGTTTTTGAATCGGTTAAAGATATTTTTTCGATGTCAAAATCAGGTTCCTGACGGCGAATCATCTTTTCGGCATCGCTGATAACGGTTAAGTTTCTCAACCCCAAAAAGTCCATCTTGAGCAAACCCAGCTCTTCCAGCGTTGTCATGGTGTACTGGGTCACAATTGCTTCATCATTTTTTGCAAGCGGAACATATTTTTCTACTGCATCCCTTGCAATTACAACACCGGCAGCGTGGGTGGAAGCGTGACGGGGCATACCTTCGATTTTAGATGCCTGGTCAATCAGTTCCTTTACCTGTGGGTCGCTTTCATACATAATCTTTAAATCGGGGGAGCGTTCCAATGCTTTTGCAATGGTCATATGCAGTTCCATCGGAATTGCCTTTGCCACCTTGTCCACCTGCTGATAATCCATTCCCAGCACTCTGCCGACATCTCGGATGCCGCCCCTTGCTGCCATGGTACCAAAGGTGATAATCTGTGCGACACGCTCTTTTCCGTATTTTCGGATAACATATTCGATAACTTCTTCTCTGCGTTCATAGCAAAAGTCAATATCAAAGTCCGGCATGCTGACACGCTCCGGATTCAAAAAACGCTCGAAGAGCAGGTTATACTTCATTGGGTCAATGCCGGTAATTCCGATACAATAAGCTGCAATACTGCCTGCACCCGAACCTCGACCGGGACCTACCGGAATTTTGTGCTGCTTTGCATAATCAATGAAGTCCCATACAATCAGGTAGTAATCGACATAGCCCATGCGTTCGATAACAGAAAGCTCATACTCCAAACGCTCCTGATATTCCTTTGGCGGGTTTGGCCCATAGTTGCGGTAAAATCCCTCATAACACTTTTCACGAAAAAAAGTAACATTGTCTTTTTTGTCCGGTACTTCAAATCGAGGAAGGATATGGTGCCCAAATACAAATTCCACCTTGCAACGTTCGGCAATTTTTACTGTGTTATCCAGTGCTTCTTCTATCACAGATTCGTCACCGATACACTCCCTCATTGCATCGTACATTCCCTGACGGGATTTCATATAAAACTCTTCTGTTTCAAACTCCATTCCGTTGTCTTCCTCTAAGGTATGGTTAGTTTGAATACAGATGAGAATTTTTTGGGTAGAGCTATCCTCTTTTTTCAGATAATGGCAGTCGTTTGTCGCTACCAGACCCACACCCAGCTCTCGGGACAAACGCACCAAATCCGGAATGATTTTTTGCTGGTCACGAATACCATGATTTTGCAGCTCGATAAAGTAATGATCTTTCCCGAAAACATCCAAATAAAATTGAGCCGCTTGCTTTGCCTGTTCATAATCGTTCCGTTTTAACGCCCGTGGAACCTCCCCTGCAAGACAGGCAGAAAGCGCAATCAAACCCTCAGAATGTTCTTTTAAAATATCACGGTCGATACGCGGTTTAAAATAAAAACCTTCTGTAAAGCTTCTGGAAACCAGCTTAATCAGGTTTTGATAGCCTGTTTCGTTTTCACAAAGCAGCACCAGATGGTAAGGAGAGTTGTCCAGCCCATTTACCTTATCAAATCTGGTGCGGGGTGCTACATAAACTTCACAGCCAATAATCGGTTTGATGCCGTTTGCTTTGGCTTCCTTATAAAAATCAATCGCACCGTACATCACACCGTGGTCGGTGATTGCAACAGCGTCTTGTCCCAGTTCTTTTGCTCGCTCTACCAGTTGTTTTATTCTGCACGCACCATCCAGCAAGCTGTATTCGCTGTGCAGATGCAGATGTACAAAACGATCTTCCATTGTGCTGCTCTCCTTTCTATTTTTCATCCTCTCTTGCCTGCTTTGCAATCTGGCTGATTTTTTGCAGACGGTGGTTGATTCCCGAACGGGAAACGCCCAACATCTCGCCAAGCTCCCTTAAAGACATATCAGGGTGCCTTAACCGTGCCTTTGCGGTTTCTTTTAACGGAACTTCCAGCGTTTCAAAAACCCCGTTCTTCATCAGGTAGCGGATATCCGCAGCCTGTGCAGTTGCTGCGCTGACTGTCTTTTCAATATTGGAGGTTTCGCAATTTGTAACGCGATTTACCTTGTTTCGCATATCTTTGTAAATTTTCACATTAACAACATCCATCATCGCTCCGGTTGCTCCCACCATTGTCAGCAATTCCTCAATCGATTTACTGTCCTTGCAGTAAACCACCTGCTGACTTCGGCGTGTGCTCAGCTTAAAGTTAAGATTTAAGCTGTCGAGCACCTTCATCAAAATCTGTGCTGTTTCTTTCTGAGATACCACAAATTCCAAATGATAATCTTTTTGCGGATCGCTGATATTAGAGCAGCTCAAAAAAGCCCCTGCTAAAAAGGCATGGCAGTGCTCTATATCCTCTAAAAATTCCCGATTGCCGTTCTCTGTTTCTTCCTTTGCACCATGCCCGAAAAAGGACAGGATTGTTTTCCTGTCCTCCCCATCGTCAACGCTGACTGCATAGGTTGTCTGCTGAAAATTCCCATTATATTCTCTGGTAGTAACGCTTGTTTGCATGGGAATCTGCTGAAAAATCAGCTTTGCATACAGCTTTGCGACATACTTGTTTTCGGTTGTCATGGCAATGCTTTGTGTGGAAAAACTTTTGCCGCACAGCAGCATTCCATAGGAGAATGCTTTTTTATTACGGGCAATCAGTCCTTTGTTATGGCTGATCTCACTTTTGACCTTGGTTGCGAATGTCACTTTGATGTGACCCTCCTTATCTTTGCTGACAAATCTGCGCTGTCAAAATATCTATTCTGTCGTTCGGTTTCCAAATCCGAAAATTGATTGTCATCTTGCTTTTTTACAGTTTTTTCTTCTCAATATCCCTGTGGCTTACAATAACCCGAAGCCCCTGTTTTTTCAGATACTGTGCCAGCTGCAAAGTCAGCGTAACCGAGCGGTGCTTGCCTCCGGTACATCCGATTGCAATGACCAGCTGGCTTTTATGTTCATCATATCGGTACAACGGAACCATATAATCAATTAAATCATAAAGTCGTTTTAAAAAACCTTGTGTCTTTGCCGAATCCAAAACATAATCCTGAACTTCTTTATCCAATCCTGTTTTGGGACGCAGCTGCGGATCATAAAACGGGTTTGGCAGACATCGAACGTCAAACATCAAATCCGCATCTGCCGGAACGCCAAATTTAAACCCAAACGAGATACAGTTTACCACAAAATCATCTTTGCTTGGGTCATCGCTGCGGAACAGTTCATGGATGTTGCTCCGCAGCTGGGAGGCTGAAAGCAGCGTGGTGTCCAGTACGATATCCGCACGTTCCTTTACCTCATTCAGCAGTTCCCGTTCCTGACAGATTGCACGATTGAGCGAATCGCTTCTTCCCATCAGCGGATGGGGGCGTCGGGTAATTTTATATCGGTTAATCAGCTCTTCTGTTGCTGCATCCAAAAACAGTATTTTGTAACTTACCTTTTCTCTGTCCAGTTCTGCCAGTGCATCCATCAATTCCTTTAAACAATCTGCACTGCCCAACTTTCCACGCAGACCTCTGGCATCAATTACCAGTGCCACACGGTCTATTCCGGAAGGCTCCTGCCCATTTGTTCCCAAATGTGCAATCTTCGGAATCAATGCCGGAGGAATATTATCAACACAGTAAATTCCGACATCTTCCAGTGCTTCTACCGCTGCGGATTTTCCCGCACCGGACATCCCCGTCACGATGATAAAACGCATAAGCCTTCCCTCTCCCCTCTTTTGTTTTACAAGACTATGGCAGCAGCCTTACTTCCAGCTCCAGCTCATATCCTGTCTTTTCCTTTACACATTCCCGAACCTGTTTTGTCAGTTCCAATACGTCACGGCAGGTTGCATCTCCCGAATTGATGACAAATCCTGTGTGCTTTTGGCTCACCTGTGCTCCTCCCACTTTCAGCCCACGCAATCCACAGCTATCAATTAACTGGGCTGCAAATGCTCCCTGCGGACGTTTGAAGGTGCTGCCAGCACTCGGAAATTCCAGCGGCTGTTTTTCTTTTCTTTGAGTAAGGATTCTGTCCATCTCTGCCTTGATGGTTTCCTGCTGACCTTCCTGCAAAGAAAATGCCGCTCTGATAATACAGCAGCCTTCATACTCGGGCTGCATAAAACAGCTGTGTCGATAGGAAAGCTGCAACTGCTCTTTTGTAAGACGAACCACTTTGCCGGTGCGGTCTAAATATTCTGCCCACAGCAAACAGTCTTTCATTTCACCGCCATAGGCTCCGGCATTCATATAAACTGCACCGCCCACGCTTCCCGGAATTCCCCATGCAAATTCCATACCGCTAAACCCGGCTTTGCAGGCATCTGCACAAACTGCCGACAGCTTTTTTCCTGCCGGAACTTCTAAAGTGGTTCCTTCTATCACAATTTCCCCGTCAAAATCAGAGTCTAGAAGAACAACAATCCCTTTTAAACCATCATCGCTGACTAGCAGGTTTGAACCGTTGCCAAGGTACCACATTGCAACCTGCTGTGTCTGAGCAAATCGAATCACTTTTTCCAGCTGGGCGCGGTCTTTCGGAACACACATGGCAGATACAGGTCCGCCAATTTTAAAGCTGGTATGTTCCTTCATCGGTTCTTCCCACAAAACAGGAATATTTTCTGTCTTACACAAAGCAGAAAGTTTTTCCTTTTTTAAATCGTTCAGGCAATTCAATGACGCAGCCCCCTTTTTCATTATGAACTATGAACGGCGAAGACCTGCCCTTTTTTGGGCAACCACTTCCTCAAATCTGTCAATGTCTGCATTGATAATCAATCTTTCAGGAAAATCAATCTCCTCAAACATTGCCACTGCCTTAGTGAAAATACCGATATTTCCTGCGAAATGGGCATCGCTGTCTACAACGACAGGAACTTCCAGACGCTTGCACCATCTTGCAATTTCGGCACAATTTTTTTCGGTGTTTGGACGGCAGTGAAAAGAGTTGTTATCTATCTCCACAATTTTTCCATATTCTTTAAAAGCCTTGATGACTGTTTCATGGTCAAAATCATATCTGCCGTCGCCGCAATGACCGATAACGTCAACGTGCGGATTTTTTGCAATGTTCAGCCATGTTTTTGTATGGCTTTCTTTGGTTGATGGCTTGATGCAGGGGGTGTGCATTGATGCAATCACCCACTCCAGCCCTTCTAAAACGGTATTGTCAATATCCAGTGTTCCTGCTTCATCCATAATATCAACTTCCACTCCATGCAGAATATTGACTCCATGATATACTGATGGAACCTCCCACTGATTTGTACAATGCCAGATATGCGGTGCATCGGGCATCTTGGGTCCATGCTCTGTCATCGCTATATACAGCAGTCCTTTTTGACGAGCCTCTTCAATATTTTCCATCACAGTGCTGTACGCATGATTGCTTGCAATACTGTGAATATGGGTGTCTGCAATAAACTTCATAACCTTTCCCGTCCTTCCCGATTCTATCCTCTTTATTTTTTACAACAGCATCTATCTTGTCTTTCGTTTAATACGCATTATAATCCGGCGCATTTTTTACCGCTTCCGGCGGCAGGTCATCAACCATTCCCAACTGCTGAAGCAGCTCTTGTGCCGCATTATAACCCATCTTTTTCTGACGGTTGTTCATTGCAGCAACCTCAATGATAATAGCAAGGTTTCGTCCTGTCTTAACAGGGATTGTCAAAGAAGGCACTTTAATCCCCAGAATTTCGGTACATTCGTCATTCATACCCATTCTGTCATATACCTTGCTTTTGTCCCACTGTTCTAAAGAGATAACCATATCTACTTTTTCTGTCATTTTAACCGAGCCCATACCGAAAATTCTGCGGGCATTGATAATGCCCACACCACGCAGCTCCATAAAATGACGAATGTTTGCAGGGGACGAGCCTACCAGCGTTTTATCTGAAACACGTCTGATTTCTACTGCATCATCGGCAATCAGACGATGACCTCTTTTAATCAACTCGATTGCGGTTTCGCTTTTTCCGACACCGCTTTCGCCCAAAAGCAAAATACCTTCACCGTATACCTCTACAAGAACACCGTGACGGGTGATTCTCGGTGCAAGATCCACTTTCAAGGTAGCTATCATGGTGGACATAAAGTCACAGGTTGGTTGGTCTGTTCTCAGCAGCGGAACATTGTACATATTTGCCGCAGTCACCATTTCTTCCGGTATTTCCAGATTACGGGTGATGATGACTGCCGGAATATGTTGGGAGAAAAATTTATCCAAAAAATCCTGACGTTCCTGTGTGGTATATTTTTCCATATATGCAAATTCACTCAAGCCAAACATCTGGATACGGCTGCTGTCAAAATAATCATAAAAGCCACATAGCTGAAGTCCCGGACGGTTAATATCAACTGTCTTTACCATAATTTCCTGTGGGTCACGGGGCATATAAACCGTTTCCAGCTTCAAATCTTCAATCAATTTGGACAGTGCCACTGAATACAGCTTTGCCATAAGTCAGGTTCCTCCTTTATTGCATCTCTCTTATCAGACTGCCTTTTCATTTTTTGAGGGACAGAATCAATTTCTGCCTTGTGATATAATTATTTTTATTATATCATATTTTGCAATACAATAAAACCATTCCACCCTTCTTTCACACAAAAATAAGGTAATTTTTACTTTTCTTTTTCCGAATAAAGTTTAGGCAAATAAACTAAAAAATCCGTCGTTTTCACCCTATAAATTTTCTTTCCCCTTATATCTGCAAATATATGTTCATTCTTGGGTTGCTGTGCTGCACTTCTCTTTTGAATTGTGGGATAGTATACAGGATTTTCCGATAAATCCTTCCTATTTTTGCCCGAAATAACAGATGATTTTCGTACAACAATATGGTATGCTTTTAAAAAGCATACGATTAAAAAAAGGATGGAAGAAAAGATGAGAAAAGGGCTTATTTTTGATTTAGACGGTACACTCTGGGATGCAACCGAGCAGATGCTTCCCCCATGGAACGCTGTTATACAGCATTATTCCAACAGAGCTCCGCTAACTCTTGCAGAGATTCGCAGCTATATGGGAAAAACAGTAGAAGAAATCGCAGCTGCTGCATTGCCGGATTTTCCAGAAGAAAAGCGAGTGGAAATCCTGAATCTATGCTGCGTTCGGGAACTTTCATGGCTGCTTAAACATCCGGGCAAAATTTACCCCGGTGTTCGGGATACATTGGCACAGCTTTCCAAAGAATATCCTCTTTATATCGTCAGCAACTGCCAGGACGGATATATTCAAACCTTCTTGGAAACATCGGGACTAAAATCTTTTTTTACCGATTTTACCTGCTGCGGAATGACCGGAAAAAATAAAGGAGAAAACATTTGCATTATCATGGAACAGCACCACCTTGAACAGGCCGTTTATCTTGGCGACACACTGGGAGATTATAATGCCTGCCAACAGGCAAACGTTCCTTTTGTACACGCAGCCTATGGCATGGGGACTGTAGCGCAAGATGTTCCGAAGATTTGTTGCTTTAGCGAACTTCCTTCTCTTCTGCCGCAGATTTTTTCTCTGTCAAAATAAATTTTAAGAAAGGCTTTTTTATGATGGAAAAACGAAATACCACTATCGAAAAAATTATGACCGAACGATTTGGCAAAGACTGTATCATTGCCCTTGCAACAGCCGAGGATAATATTCCTTATGTTCGTGGTGTAAACGCCTTTTACAAAAACGGAGCATTCTATGTAATGACACATACCATGTCTAACAAGGTGCGCCAAATCGAAAAAAATCCGAATGTTTCTGTTTCAGGAAAATGGTTTACCTCACAGGGAACAGCCAAAAATCTTGGAGCTTTTCATAAGCCCGAAAACCTTGAGATTGCAGAAAAGTTAAAGACGGTTTTTGCGGATTGGCTCAAGAACAGTGGAACTGACCTCACTGACCAAAACGTCTGTATCCTTTGTATCGAGCTTACAAAGGGTATTGTGTCTGCACAGGGAAAGCGTTACGAAATCGACTTTTCTGCTGAGCTTTGATTTTTAATATCTGCTGCTATAACAAAAGCAGAGCGAAAAATCGCTCTGCTTTTATCTTGCTCTTTTATTTTAGGCAGCTAGTTCTTTTCAAACCACTTTGGTTCTTCACTCTCGCCTAAAACAAGGAAACCGTCAAATCCCTGTTCTTCCAACTTGTTTAAGAATTTGCCGAGTTTTTTCGGACGCAGATATACACCTGCATCAATTCCCTGTGCTTTAAAGAAATCTGTTTTGCGAACTGCCGCTGTAGCATCTTCTTCATTGCAAAGAATGGCAACACGTTTGCGGCGGTTTGGAATTTGGAAACCTTGCTCCTCCAAAATCTGGAAGATTCTTTCAAATCCAATGGAGAAGCCAACAGCAGGAACATTCTCACCGGTAAATTTGCCTACCAGACCATCATAACGTCCGCCGCCGCCTAACGCACTGCGAAACTTATTGCTATGAATTTCAAACACAGTTCCGGTATAATATCCCTGTCCGCGAATCAGCAGCATATCAAAAACAACATCATATTTTCCGTCTGCCAGTTCATTTGCCTGTTCAATCAGATTTTTCAGGCGTGCAGCAGATTCTGCTGCATCTTCGCCGCACACCTGCTCTGCCTGCTCTAGGGTGCAGCCACCGTTCAGCAATTCTCCCAGCTTTTCACGAACAGAAGCGTCAAGCCCCTTTTCTTCCAATTCTGCAAGAACGCCCTCGGTTCCAATCTTATCCCATTTGTCCAATGTAATGCAGACGCTGTCCATCTGTTCTGATGCAACACCTGCTGTGTGCAGAACACCTTTCAAGACTTTTCGGTCGTTTACCTTAATGGTAAATGAACCGATGTCAATTTTCAGCAGTGCCGCTGCGGTGGTATGAATCAGCTCTAATTCACACAAAGGAGAATCGCTTCCCAGAATGTCGATATCACATTGAACAAACTCTCTCATACGACCTTTTTGCGGACGCTCTGCACGATAAGATTTATCTATCTGAATACATTTAAACGGCAAAGAAAGTTTAGAACGGTTTGCAGCATAAAAACGGCTGAGAGGAAGGGTGAGGTCATATCTCAATCCCAAATCGGAAAGGTTCTGATAATCCTGTTTTTCCAGTGCGGCTTCCAGTTTGTCGCCTCGCTTTAAAATCTTGAACATCAGATTCAGGTTATCTCCACCCTCGCTCTTTTCCAAGTTTTCCATATCCTCAATGGCAGGTGTCATAATTCTCTCAAAGCCTGCCATGCGATAGGTTTCTAAAATGGTATTCTGTAAATAGTCCCTTAAAAGAGCCTGCGATGGCAAATAATCGGCGGTTCCCTTAACAGGATTGATTTTCATAAAAACACATCCCCCTTTTAACCTTTTGACCAGCAATCAAATCTTTCATTAAATGATACTATCATACTACATTGAGCGATATTTGTCCAGTGTGTTTTCCTAACTGCATATCAGCAGCCCTCTTTTAAAGGTGCTCAACCGCCTCCCCAAAAATTTTCAGTATCTTGTGCTGTATCATCAGGGATTTCGTCTTGCAGAGGTGGGGTTTCCTGTTCTGTCAAATTCGGTTGCTGAACCGACAGCTCCTGCTGTTGTGTTTTTTGTTCCGGTTGATTTATCTGCTCTTCTTGAGATACTTTTTGTTCTGTTAATTCCGGTTGCTGAGCCGATGATTCTTCTTTCGTATTTTGTATCGGCTGCAACTGTATTTCTTTAAAATCTTGATTTGCCGCACAGCCTGTAACGCTTAACATCAGCGCAAAACACAGCCCCAGCAAATACATCTTACTCATCGATGCCCTCTTTTCTTCCTTATTATATGTCACTTGTCCCACGTTACTTATCCAAAGAAGATTCTGTAATTCCTCCATATGGATTTCTTTTTATTTTTTCTAAACTGGAATGAATTGCTCCGGTTGGACAGAATGCTTTACAATCACCGCATCGGATACACTCCACACTGTTTGGCTTTTCCCAAACAGGAATATCCATTCCGCAAACTTTCTGACATCCCTTACAATGAACGCATTTATCCTCGTCAATTGTAAAACGATACAATGAAACCGGATTAAACAGACCATAAATTGCCCCCAGCGGACAAAGGTATTTACAGAAAGGACGATAGTAACGAATGGAAAGGAAAACAATCAAAAGCAGTAATGCGACCTTCCAACTAAACAAAAATCCGATTGCCGAACGCAAGGTCGGGTTTTTTGCTAACAAAGGAAGTCCCCCAAACAAGGTTCCGCTTGGACAGATATATTTACAAAACCACGGGTCGCCCATTCCTGTAAGACCAATCACTGTCATCGGAAGGATAATGACAAACAATACAAGAACAACATACTTTCCGTATTTTAAAAAGCGATGTCCCGGCAAATTCTTTTTCTTTTTAAACAATGGGATTTTGTGCAGCAAATCCTGAACCAATCCAAATGGGCACAACCATCCGCACACAAATCTCCCCATCAAGGCTCCAAACATCATCAAAAAGCCAAAGATATAAGCGGAAAACTGAAACTTTCCGCTGTCCAACACCGCTTGCAGCGAACCGATTGGACAAGCGCCCAGTGCCCCCGGGCAGGAGTAACAGTTCAGTCCCGGAACACAAACAAATTTTGTTGCGCCTTTATAAATCTTTCCTTCCAAAAAGCCTTTTGCATACCCATTGGTGAGTGCAAACCATGCTGCTTGAAACCACAATCGAACATTTTTTCTTTTCTTAGCCAATTCCGATACACTCCATACAGATATTGATTGCCTTTGTCAGCACAAGCTGTGCTTCTCCCCGAAACACACCTGCCGTTATCAGGATTGCAGAGAACAAGAGCAGAACAAACGGAACCGCTCCCCTCACCTTGTTTTGAAAGCTCTTTTTCATTTTTTTATTGCTCCAACATTGCCATTCTATCGTTAATTTCTTTTTGCCATGCTTCTTTATCTCTTGCTCCGACTACCTCATCTCCCACAATCTTTCCTTGGGAATCAACAAAAAAGGTGGTTGGGAATCCGCTGACATGATTCATCAAATAGTCCATAAAATCAGCGTTTGGCAAAAGGTGCATATAAGTGGCTCCTGTCAGCTCAACAATCTGTTTTGCGGCGTCTACATTCTCCGAAATTACTTCACCGTTCAAATCGGTCAAATCGGCAGCAATTCCTATAATCTGCACCTTACCGCCCTGTTGTGTATACTCCTCTGACAGTTCACCCAAGTGCGGCATCTCGCTCAGGCACGGGTTGCAGAAGGTTGCCCATATATTAATCATGGTCAGGTCGTGTTCTTCAAAAACAGAAGAATCCACCTCGTTTCCTTCCAAATCGGTCAGCTTCATTGTTTCAAATACGCCTGCCGACTGTTCTGCTTTTTCTTGCTGTTGAACCTGAGGTGCGCCTTGCTCTGCATTCTTTGCCTGCTCCTCATCTTTATTTTTGCTTGTGCAGCCGGCAAAAGCCGTTGCCATCATTGCCACAGTAAGGAAAAGTACAATCCATTTTTTAACCATATCTCGTCTCCTATCATGTTCATAGTGGTGATATTGCTTATCTTTTTTTATTATATATGGGATATTTTTAAATGTCCAGTACCCCAATCTTACTTTTTTATTATATACCAAAAGTGTATATTCATTAAAGATTTTTTTTGTTTATATTATGAAGATTTTCGCTTTTCTGCATCGTTTTAACAATATATATGGTATTTTTTCATTTATTTCAAAAATTCGCTCTGAATATACAAATTTTAGATTGCTTTTTTGGAGTATTTGCCCTATACTTTATAAATGACAGAAGTCTTTTTGTATTGGAGGATTACTATGCGTATTGCAATTTTTACCGAAACTTATCTGCCACAAATCAATGGCGTAGTTACTCATATTAAAATTTTAAAAGAAGGATTGGAATCGCTGGGACATACCGTGCTGATTGTCACTGCCGATTCCAAAACCCGCCGCCATTATATTAAGGACGATATTCTGCATTGTCCTGCTCACAATTTAAAACGAATTTATGGTCTTGACCTTGCTTCTCCGGTCAGCCGCTCCCGACTGCATTACGTAAAAGAATTTGCACCGGATATCATTCACATTCATAACGAATTCAGCATTGGTTTAAGCGGAATTGCTATCGCAAAAATTCTGCACACCCCTATTGTCTACACTTTACATACCATGTATGATGATTATATCTACTATATTGCACCAAAGCCGCTGGTTCCGCTAACCACCAAACTTTCCCATCACTACTTCCGCATTTTCCCACGCTATGCTGATGCAATCACCGGACCTTCTAAAAAATGTCAGGAATATACCCACGAAATCGGCAGCGACAAAAAGGTGGAGGTTATTCCGAATCCGGTTGAGCTGGACGCATTTGCCCCAAACACCACAACACAGGAGCAGCGAAACGAAATCAGAAAGCAGTTCGGCATTCCTTTGGATGCTACTGTTGCCTGCTTTGTTGGTCGACTTGGTCAGGAAAAAAGCGTTGATGTGCTTTTAAACTTCTGGGCAGAAGAAATGAAGCCACAAGATAATATGTACCTCTTTATTGTGGGAGATGGTCCCGAAAAGCCGAAATTAGAGGAGTTGGCTCAAAAGCTTAATATCACCGATACTGTCATCTTTACCGGAAAGATAATGCACCCGGATCTTCCGCCATACATCCACACCTGTGACGTTTATGTAACTGCTTCTTTGTCTGACACCAACTCTATCTCCATGTTAGAAGGTATGGCTGGCGGTCTGCCGGTTCTTCAATTATATGATGAACTGAATGCCGACCAGGTTCGTGACGGTGTTAATGGTTATATGTTCCGCAATGCCAAAGAATTCGGTGATCGTCTGCGTCAAATCAGAGATATGGAACCGGAAAAATTACAGATTCTAAAAAATTCCGTCATTCAATCGGTTAAAAATTCAGGTGCGCAAAATCTTGCAAACTATATTCAAACTATTTACTACGGCATCTACAAAAATGTATCGCCTAAAAAATCACACGTTTTGCATATGTCCGAATTTTTCCCTTCCAGAAAATCCCGCAGAAAATAATTGAAAAAACTTTAAAACAGGAATTTCGATATGAAGTGCCCCCAAAAAGTTAGACAATATTTTTAAGTAAAAACTGTTCAAGCTA